>JBKEBI010000062.1:0-9320 GCA_047973085.1 Bacilli bacterium
TTTTTTCGAATTACTGAATCTTGTTCATACTTTGCTTTCCTAAACATATCGTGAATATGATGTTTTAAATTAACAGCATCCTCATACGACCATAGCGTCTGTATATTCTCTATCCCTTTGACATCATAAAAAGTTGGCTTACATCCTGTTCCAAAAACTACATAGTCATATTCATATTCATTATGCCTACCAAATATTTTTTTACTTTTAAAGTCTACACTTAAAACTTCATCTACTTCTACTTTCACATTTCGATGAGCGAATACATCTTCTAGTTCAATTCTAATACTATCTTCACTTACCCTACCTGCTGCAACTTCATGTAGTTCAGTAAGCATTGTATGAAATGTATTCTTATTAATTAAAGTTATTTCTCCGTCTTGCTTTTTTAATTTATTCTCAAGCCGTTTTGCTGTTAAAACACCAGCATACCCAGCCCCTATTATTACAATTTTTTTCAATTTTACCCTCCAAAAAAAGTAAGCAAAGCTTACTTCTTTATTCTACTAACTCTGCATTATCAAAAGCTTCTTCATATACATTAGCAGTAACAGTTGCTCCACTAATTGCATCCGTTTTCCCTTCATCATCATACTCAGCATCATTAAATCCTTGATTTTCAACAACATATGCACTTATTGCTGCAAGTTGTTCATGCATTGGATCTGAACCTTCAGTAAGATTATAATTTCCTTCAATAGAAAGTGAACTTTTATAAGCAATTTCTCCATCATCTTGTGGAACAGCAGCATCAGCAAACGCTGCAACTATTACACCATTATAAACAATATAACTAATTTGTGCTGTATTTCCTTTACTATCAGCTTCAGCTTGTCCAAAGTAATATCCATCCTCTAAATCACCTTTATCACCTATAGGACCATTTTCTACAGCATTTTCATATAAATCTTGAACATTTCCATACTTAATTGTAGCTGTACTTATTGCATCTGAATTACCATTTTCATCAAATTCAATTTCAGACACATCATTTCCTTCAGCAATATAATCTTCAATTGCTTCATACTGCTCATATAATGCAGCACCATCACCACTTAATTCATAGTCTCCATCTTCACTTCTTTCAGACTTAGTTCTTACATCACCATCTTGCATATTATATGCATCATAAGTTACATCTGTAATTTTTCCGTCTTCTACTGTGAACTCTAAAAAGTTCATCCACCCATTTGATTCTACATCAGCAGTAGCATAATATGTACCATTACTTAAATCTACTTTTTGATCATTACTATCCGTACTCTCACTGTCTCCACATCCAACAAATACTAATGTAGAAATTAATAACAATGATATTAATTTTTTCTTCATAAATTCTATACCTCCTTAAAGTTAATTTTATCACAAGCATGCAATTTTTTCAATAAATTATTATAGAATAACACCATTCTACATCATATTAATTATATTCTAAATAATATTACAGTTAATATGTTTTACAATTAATAAAATTAACAGAGTATATATATTATATGCTCAATACAATTAAACATATCATATAATGATAAAAACAAAATTTTAAATAATAATTTATATTTATTAAAATAATTTTACGTTTTCTAAAAAAACAACAAATTAAAAACCACTACATTTGTAGTGGTTACCCAAGTTTTTTCAAACTATCTTCTAAATTAATTAGCTGATTTTTATAATTTTCTAATTTTTTCTTTTCTTCATTTACTTTTGATGCTGGTGCTTTTGAGACAAACTTTTCATTAGCAAGCATCCCTTCTGCACGTTTAATTTCAGACTTAACATTTTTAATTTCAAGTTTTAAGCGATTTATTTCTTCTTCTTTATCAATAATATCACTACTCATTATAAACATCATTGCATAATCATTTACAAAAGTAATTGCATCTACATCACTTTCATAGTTACTAAAAATTTTAATTTCGTTAGAATTCATAAATTTTTCTAAAATATCTAAATTACTTTCAAAAGTTGAAAAATCCTCTTCTGACACTTTAATTATTATCGGAAAACTTACTTTATTAGAAATAGATTTTTCTAATCTAAGTGTTCTAACTTTTTTTATTAAATCAATTACTGAATCAGTAATTTCTGTCTTATCAAAATCATTTTCCTTCAATTCTTTTGGCCATTCTGATAATGATAAGTATCCATCATCAATAATTGAGTTATATATCTCTTCAGTAACAAAAGGCATAAATGGATGAAGCAACTTCAATATATTTGTTAGCATATAATGTAGAATATTTTTTGTATTGCAACCAAGAGTTTCATCCCCGCTATTCAACGTTATTTTAGAAAATTCCAAATACCAATTACAAACATCATTCCAAATAAATTCATACAACACATTTCCAACAACAACAAACTCATAATTTTCCATATTTCTATTTATTTCATTAAGTACATTATTAAACTTATTTAAAATCCACTTATCTGTTAAAGTAAGGATTTTATAATCAATTTTTGAGGCTTTGAAATCTTCTCCTAATTGCATATCTACATATCTGCTAGCATTCCAGACTTTATTGATAAAATTCCAGCTAGCTTCAAGTTTTTCTTCTTGAAAGTTAAGATCTGCACCTTGAGTAACAGTAGTTGTCAAATACCAACGAAGGGCATCTGTACCATATTTTTCAATCATATCAATAGGATCAATTCCATTCCCTAGAGACTTACTCATTTTTCTTCCTTGTTCATCTCTAATTAACCCATGTATAACTACATCCTTAAAAGGAGCAGTATCTGTAAACTCTAATGCTTGAAATATCATTCTACTTACCCAGAAAAAGATTATATCAAATCCTGTTGATAGTGTTGAAGTTGGATAATATCTATTAAAATCATCCGAATTTTCATTCCAACCAAGACTTGAAAATGGCCAAAGTGCACTAGAAAACCAAGTATCAAGAACATCTTCATCTTGAACCCATTCTTCTCCTGGACACTCATATCCAACATAAACATCCTCATCTTTATACCAAGCAGGTATTCTATGCCCCCACCATAATTGACGAGAAATACACCAATCATGAATTTCTTCCATCCAATTTAAAAATACTTTTTCTGCTCTTTTAGGAAAGAAATTTACTTTACCTTCAGTTTGTTGATTTTCTACAGCTCTCTTAGCAAGATTTTCCATTTTAACAAACCATTGCTTTGATAGATAAGGCTCAACAACTACTCCAGTTCGTTCACTATGTCCTACACTATGAGTTATTTCTTCAACTTTAATTAATAACCCTTTCTCATCAGCAAGTTTTACTTGTTTTTTTCTAGCTTCAAAGCGATCTAGTCCTTGAAATTCAACAGGAACAAACTCATTTGATGCCATTGTTCCATCTTCATTCATAATAATATGTGGTTCTAAATTATGACGTTTAGCAACTTCAAAATCATTAGGATCATGTGCCATTGTGATTTTTACAACCCCACTACCTTTATCCATAGTTACGTATTTATCAGCAATAACTGGAATTGCAATGTCAGTATTTGGAACGTAATAATATTTTCCAACTAAATCAATATATCTATCATCATCAGGGTGAACTGCTAAAGCTCCATCTCCAAACATTGTTTCTGGTCTTGTTGTCATAATTTCTAAATATTCATCGGGATTATCAACACTAACATATTTAAAATAATGTTCAGCACCAGTAACATCTTTATGAATTACTTCAATATTAGAAAGTGCAGTTTTTGCTTTAGGATCCCAATTAATAATTCTTTCACCACGATAAATTAGACCTTTTTGATACATTTCAATAAACACATGCTCTACTGCTTTATTTAACTCAGGATCAAGAGTAAATTTTTCTCTTGAATAATCTAGGCTAAGTCCCAGTGTTTCCCATTGGTTGTGAATTATTTCCTCATGTTCCACTTTCCATTGCCAAGCTTCTTCCAAAAACTTTTCTCTTCCAATTTCATACCTACTTATACCTCTAGTTGCAAGTCTCTCATCCACTTTAGCTTGCGTTGCAATTCCTGCATGATCCATTCCAGATAACCATAATGCATCATATCCACTCATTCTCTTGTATCTAATAATAATATCTTGAAGGGTTAGATCAAGGGCATGACCAATATGAAGTTTACTCGTTATATTAGGTGGAGGAATAACAATTGTAAAAGGTTCTTTACTCTTATTCCCTGCATTAAAAATTTGTTTATTTCTCCAATCCTTACTTTTCCCTTTTTCTACTTCTAAGTGATTATATTTAGTTTCCATAAATTCCTCCTTTAAATAAAAAAATCTATAAATATAAGGACGCAAAATACGTGGTACCACCTTATTTCATAGATTATCTATACACTCAATTGCTTAACGCGCATAACGAATTATATTACTTAATTTCACATAATTGTCTCCAAAGCTACTTCACATATTATAAATATCAATTTTCACCAACCATTGACTCTCTAAAAAATATTAATATGTTACTACTCTTCTTCTTTGATCTAGTTAAATTATACATTACTTTGATAACTAATGCAACCTATCTTCTCCTTGCAATTGATAAAAGTCTTAAAATAGTTAAAATTGAAGCTACAACTGCAACCACATATGTAAGTGCTGCAGAAGATAATACTTTTTTTACTCCTTCTTGATTATCAAGTGAAACAATCGATAAATCATTCAATTGTTTCATTGCTCTTGATGAAGCATCAAACTCTACAGGTAATGTTGCAACTTGAAATAATAAAATTCCCATAAATGCTAATATTCCTAAATATATTAAACCTGTCATTTGAAAAAATATTCCTAAAATAATAGCTACCCATACACCTTTTGACCCTAATTGAGCCAGTGGTAAAAAAGCATTGCGAATTGCAATCAACTTACTACCTTGTGCATACTGAAGTACATGTCCTACTTCATGTGCAGCAATCGCTTGTGAAGCAATGCTATTACTATTAGCAACACCAGGAGAAAGTCTCACAACTTTATTTCTAGGATCATAATGATCTCCTAAAAAATTATCTGTGATTTCTATTTCTACATCGTAAACACCATTAGCATGCATTATTTTTTTAGCAACTTCTGTTCCAGTCAAACTAACATTCCCAGCTACTTTTGAATACTTCTCAAAATTTCCCTTTACTAATAAATTAGAAAATAATCCCAAACCAATTGATAGTAATATTACCAAAAATTGATTTTGATATATAAAATCTAAAAATCCATCCATTGTATCACTCCTTTTTAAATATATTCTTGTATTTTTTTATAAATATTATCTTTACCATCTCCATTAACTGAAGATACTGGAATAATATCACACACAAAGTACTTGCGTAAATTTTTTACTGCAGAATTAATTTTATTATTAGATAACTTATCGCTCTTAGTAGCAATAACAACAGTTGGAATATCATAGTAAGTTAGAAACTCATACATCATAATATCGTCATTTGTTGGATTATGTCTCAAATCAACTAAAAGCATAACTAATTTTAAATTCTTCCTTAATGTTAAGTACTCTTCAATCATTTGACCAAATTTTTCACGTACTTTCTTATTCACTTTAGCAAATCCATATCCTGGAGCATCTACTAAATAAAATTCTTCATTTACAAAGAAGAAATTTAAAGTTTGAGTTTTCCCTGGTTTTCCTGAAGTATAAGCAATTTTTTTTCTATTTAAAATCATGTTAATAAAAGAACTTTTTCCTACATTACTTCTTCCAAGTAATAAAATTTCACTTTTATCAGTTTCAATATAATTATCACTACTAGCGATACTAGCAACAAAATCTGAACTTTTTATCTTCATTATTCAATCTCAAGAATTTTTATTTCATATTCATTATTTGGCGCTTCAACATTAACTACATTCCCTACCTTTTTCCCAAGTAATGCTTTAGCTATAGGAGAATTGTTAGAAATTTTTCCACTATCTGGATCACTCTCTTGGCTACCTACAATACGAAAAATCATTTCTTCTTCCATTTCTATATCTAGTATTTTAACAATACTACCAATAACAATAATATCTTTCTTACTATCTTCTTCAATAATTTCTACATTGTCTAAATAAGCTTCAAGCTCTTTTATTCTTCCTTCAACAAAAGACTGTTCTTCACGTGCAGCAGCATAATCAGCATTTTCACTTAAATCTCCTTGTGCTCTTGCTTCTTGTAATTCTTTAATTACTTCATCACGTTTTACAAATTTTAAATGATGTAGTTCATCTTCAAATTCTTTCTTTTTTTCTTCTGTTAAGTAAACTATTTCTTTTGTCATAAGATACACTCCTTCTAGTAAATGTATAACACTTTACAGAAGTATATTATACATTAAATTGTAACATTTCTCAATAATTTTAGAGAAAAAAATTAAAATAGTACTATTATAATAAATTTTAATCATTTTAGTTTTTTATGTTATAATATGAGAAAAGGAGTAAAAAATGGAAATAAAATCATATGCAAAAATTAATATAGGCTTAAATATCCTTTATAAAAGACTTGATAGTTATCATGAACTTGAAAGTATTATGGTATTAGTTAACTTATACGATACAATGAATTTTGAGGTGTTAGAAACAAATGAAATTAAATTTTCTTGTAACCTGGATTTTTTAAATAATAATAATAATTTAATTTATAGAATAGCAGAATACTTACAAGACAAATACTATGTGTCAAATGGGATAAAAATACACCTTGATAAGATTATTCCAGTTTCAGGTGGTATGGGTGGTGGAAGCAGTAATGCAGCAACTACTATTACTTCATTAAATAAACTTTGGAATCTAAATTTATCTAAGGAAGAACTATACAAAATTGGAATTAAATTTGGAGCTGATATTCCTTTTTGTATAAATCAAACTCCTGCAGTAATTAAAGGTATTGGAGAAATAATTGAACCATTTGAATTTAAAAGTGATTTCAATATTATTGTTGTAAAAATGCCATTTGGCTTAAGTACTAAAAAAATATTTGACAATTTTGATGCCTCTATTGCTCCCCAATATTCAATAAATAGTGTAAAAAAAGCACTTACAGATAATAACAGAGAAAATTTTATAAATTTTTTAGGAAATAACCTTGAAGAAGTATCTATAGAATTTAAACCAGAAATACAAACTGTAAAAAATATTTTAAAACAAAATGGATGCTTTACTTCATTAATGAGCGGAAGTGGTCCTACCGTTTTAGGATTCATTGATAAATCTATTGATTCTTCAAAATTATTAAAAATATTATCTAATGAAGGATATGAAGCATTTTGTACATCAATAATTCACAGTAGAAAGGAATAAGATATGATAAAAATAGGTAATGATTGGGATGAAATTTTAGAAAAAGAATTTAGTAAAGAATATTATTTAAACTTAAGACAATTTTTAAAAGAAGAATATAAAACTCAAACTATTTATCCAAATATGTATGATATTTATAATGCATTTAAATACTCATCATTTAAAAAAACAAAAGTAGTAATTTTAGGACAAGATCCATATATCAATGAAAATCAAGCACATGGATTGTCATTTTCGGTAAAAAAAGGTGTAAAAACCCCACCATCACTTAAAAATATTTACAAAGAAATAAAAACTGATATAGGCATAGATATGGATGATCATGGTGAGCTTACTAATTGGGCTAATCAAGGAATTTTATTACTTAATACAACTCTTACAGTTAGAGCAAAAAAGTCATTCTCACATAAAGGAAAAGGTTGGGAAAAATTTACGGATAATATAATTCAAAAATTAAACGAAAAAAAGGAACCAGTTGTATTTTTACTTTGGGGTAATCACGCTAAATCAAAAGAAAAATTAATAACTAATCCTAATCATCTTATTTTAAAGGCAGCTCATCCAAGTCCTTTAGCAGGTGGCGCATTCTTTGGATGTAAACATTTTTCTCAAACAAATAAATTTTTAAAAAGTAATAATATCTTGCCAATTGATTGGCATAATTAAACGTTTGTTTATATCCAAGCACTAAATCAAAAAACATTTTATAAAAGTTTAAAAAAATCTTGCAATTTTATTTGAAATTATGTATAATAATATGGTAGTTTTTAATGGCGTCTGTGGCGAAGTTGGTTAACGCACCGGATTGTGATTCCGGCATTTTCGTGGGTTCGAGTCCCATCAGGCGCCCCATTAAAAATAAACTAGGCTAGTCCTAGTTTTTTTATGATATAATAGTAATGAAAATACTGGAGGTATATATATGAATGAATGGTTACTATCAAATAATGTTAGTGAAGAATTAAAAGATGAATTAAGAACATACGATGAAAACAAACTTAATATAGCTATAAATCACAAAGTTGAATTTGGAACTGCTGGTATTCGTGGCACTATGGGTGCTGGATATGGATATATTAATGAAAATATTATAAATTGGGTAACAATTGGATATGCAAAATACTTAAATAACAACTTTAAAAATCCAAAAATTGTTATTGCATACGATAATAGAAAAAATAGTAAATACTTTGCAAAAATATGCTCAAACGTACTAAGTAATCATAATGTTGAAGTATTTATTTTCTCAAAACTAAAGTCTACACCTCAGTTATCATTTACAATTAGAATGCTAAATGCAAGTGGAGGAATTAATATTACTGCATCTCATAATCCAAAAGTAGATAATGGATATAAGTTATATAATGAGTATGGTGGACAATATTTGCCAAATGATATAGAAGGAATAAAAAACTTTATTAATGAAATTTCATCTCCTATAGATACATGTGTGTATTCAAACTCTAATGAAAAACTCATAACAATTCTTGATGATGATAGTGAATTTACAAATTTCATTAAAAATAAAACTAATGTTAAATTTAAAAACTATGAAAAAATTTTAATAAGCCCTCTTCACGGATGTGGTCAAATCATAAAAAGTATAAATGAGAAAGTACAATTTAAAAATGTATTTTATGTAGAAGATCAAATGGATGGAGATGAAAATTTCACAACAGCACCCGAACCAAATCCTGATTCAAAAAAAGCGTATGAATTTGCTATTAAAAATAATTTTAACAACTGTAACTATATTATTGCAAATGACCCGGATGCAGATCGAGTTGGAATTTATGATGTTAAAAATGATTACTTATTTAGTGGTAACCAAATTGCTACATTACTTGTTGACTACTTAATTACCACAAAGCAGTTTAAAAAAAATCAAATACTTATCACTAGTAATGTAAGTAGCACTCTACCATTAAAAATTGCTAAAAAGCATGACATTAAAACTGAGGTTGTTTTAACAGGCTTTAAATGGATTGGTGATATCATGCATGATGAAACATACTTCATGGGATATGAAGAAAGTAACGGATATCTAACCCATACAAAA
>JBKEBI010000038.1:0-2267 GCA_047973085.1 Bacilli bacterium
ATATTTTGAGTGTGTGTTTAAAGTCAATATATGAGAAAACTACGTATAAAAACTATGAAATAATAGTAGTAGATAATGGAAGTAAAGAAGAAGAAACATTAAACTTATTTGATGAGTATAGCAAATATGAAAACTTCAGGGTTTTAAGATTAGATTGCGAGTTTAATTATTCGTATTTAAATAATGAAGCCGTAAAGATTGCAAATGGAGAATATATTTTATTGTTAAATAATGATACTGAAGTAATTACTACAAATTGGATAGAACAAATGCTAGGTTATGCAAGACAAAATCATGTAGGAGCAGTTGGGTCAAAACTGTATTTTCCAGATAATACAATCCAACACTGTGGAGTGATTTTAGGTCTTTATTTGGTCGCTGGGCATTGCTTTTGGAATTATAGTAAAGATTACGACTATGATAATTTAACTAAAATAGCTAGTAATTTCAGTGCTGTAACTGCTGCTTGTCTAATGGTTAGTAAAGATAAATTTATTGAAGTTGGAATGTTAAATGAAGTTGAATTAAAGGTGGGTAGTAATGATGTTGACCTTTGTATTAGGTTGATGAATGCGGGTTATTATAATGTTTTAAACCCACAAGTTGAGCTCTATCATCATGAGTCAAAGTCTCGCGGTATTGATAACAAAACAATTGAGAAATACAATCGTTGTAAAGGTGAGGTTGAATATATGTTGAAAAATTATAATGATTTAATTGTTAATGATCCATTTTATAATAAAAATTATTCATTAATGAAAGCATATTTTTTAGATAAACAAGATGGAAGTAAAATTAGGCAAGAAAACATTGATATTTTTTGCTGTTAAGGAGAGTTATATGGAAAAAGTTAGCATAGTATCTACAATAAATAGTGGTATTAAAAATCCTAATATAACAGTTATTTTAGATATAGCTTATAACGATTTTGATGTTGAGTTTTATTCAAATGGTAGGTTAGAACATAAGGAAGAAAAGTTAAATGTATTGCCTGAGTGGTGTAAAGTTTCTGATAAATCACATGTATATGTTATTCAACCAAAACTTATGAAAAAAGTATATGTTGAAGTTAAGCATAAAGGAAAAGTAGTGGCTAAATTAAAAGTTACAAATGGTGTCTTAAGTGCAATTAGATGCAAAATTAAGGTGTATTATAATAGTATTTTAAAAACTAGGATAAAAACATTAGGATTAAGAAGAGGGCTAGTATATTTAGTCCCTAAAAAGTATCGTCAAAGAGTTTATAATAAAGTATTGACCGGAATTAGGAAAAGAGTAGAAGATGACAAAATGTTTTATTTAAATAAAGATAACATTTATGAGTATAGTTATTGGATTGATAATTTTGAAAAATTTTCTGAAGTCAAAGATTATGAGTATACTCCTAAAATTTCTGTTGTTATTCCAGTATACAATTGCCCGACAAAATATTTAAGAGAGTGTTTAGATTCAATTTTAACTCAAACATATCAAAATTTTGAAATTTGTATTTGTGATGATGCTTCAACAGATGAGGGAGTTGTTGCAGTGCTTAAGGAATATGAAAAGCTTGACTCAAGAATAAAAGTTTTTTATAGTGAAAAGAATGGTCATATCTCAAAAGCGACAAACAACGCTTTATCAATAGCTACAGGAGAGTATATTGCCTTTATGGATAATGATGATACACTATCTCCATTTGCCTTTAATGAGGTTATAAAAGTATTAAATGAAAACAAAAATATTGATTTAATTTATTCGGATGAAGATAAAATGAATATGGAAGGTAAGAGAGTATTCCCGCATTTCAAACCTGATTTTTCACCAGAGACTCTATTAGGTATTAACTACATATGTCATTTGGTTGTTGTAAAGCGAGTTTTGGTAAGTGATCTTGGTGGAATTAGAGAAGGTTTTGAAGGGGTTCAAGATCATGATTTCCTACTTCGATTAACAGAAATTACTTCAAATATTGTACATATTCCTAAAATTTTATATCATTGGAGAATGATACCTGGCTCTACTGCTGTTTCAACTGATAATAAGCCGTATGTATTAGAAAATGGTGTAAAAATGGTTGAGGAAACACTTGAGCGTAGGAGTCAAAAAGGAAAAGTATCTGTGATGCTACCTGGTTCTGCATATTCAACATTACTAGAAAATAAAGATGAGCTCGTTTCAATAATAATTCCAACGAGAGATGGTAGTGATATTTTGAGTGTGTGTTTAAAGTCAATATATGAGAAAACTACGTATAAAAACTATGAAATAATAGTAGTAGATAATGG
>JBKEBI010000051.1:0-9690 GCA_047973085.1 Bacilli bacterium
TATCTAGAACTAATGTGACATATGCATAACTATGTGCACTACGTGATTTACTACCTGAAAATATTACATCAGTCATTGTAGTTCCACCACGAAGTTGTTTAACTGATTGTTCTCCCAGTACCCACCTAACAGCATCTACTACATTACTTTTTCCACTTCCGTTTGGACCTACAACCCCAGTAACACCTTCATTAAAATGAATAAACGTCTTGTCTGCAAACGATTTAAATCCAAGTGTTTCAATCCTCTTTAAATACATGACTACCTCCAGATGCTACCATTTTATTTAAAGCAACTTTTGCTGCATCTTGTTCAGCATTTTTCTTGCTATGTCCTATACCACTTCCAAGTAAAATATCATCCATATATACATCAATATAAAATGTTGGCTGATGACTTGGTCCATCTTGTTTAACCAACTTATATTCTAAAGTACGCTTATCACTTTGAACAAGCTCTTGTAATTTAGATTTATAATCTTCAAAATTAAACTTTTTTGAAACAATTATTTCACTTATATATCTATCAAAAAACTTTTCTACCTCAGCAAGACCAAGATCTAAATATATAGCAGCAACAAATGCTTCAAAAGCATCTGCGATGACTGCATCTTTTAAGTTAGACTTCTCACCTTTGCCAAGTTTGATAAAATTTTCTAACCCTATTTTTTTTGCATACAAACAAAGCGCTTTCTCACAAACATACATTGCACGAAGTTTAGTCATTTCTCCTTCAGAGTAGCAGTAGTTATTATACAAAAATTCGCTTAAAATTAAATCAAAAATTGCATCTCCCAAAAATTCTAATCTTTGATTATGAGATTTACCTAAATTATTTTCATGTGCATACGAAGGATGTGTTAGAGCTGTATTATAAATATCTACACTATTATATTTAATTCCTAATTCATCTAATAATTTTTTCATTATATTGCCTCAGAAATTTTTTTATTTATGTTATTTTTTTCAAGATTATATGCAAGTTCTATTGCTTTACTAAATGAATAACCTGTACTTGACCCATGTGCTTTTACAACAGTGCTTTTGCATCCAATAAGTAGTGATCCACCTACCTCATGATGATCAAATACTTTAAAAGATTTTTTTATATCTTTTTTTAAAATTAAAGCAGCAAGTTTATTCTTAAAACTTGCAGTAAGCGTTTGCTTTAAAATTGAAGAAATAGCCATTGCAGTACCTTCGAGTGTTTTCAAAGCAATATTCCCACTAAAACCATCACATACAATAACATTAGCATCAGTAGAAATAATATCTCTACCTTCAATATTACCAATGAAATTTATATTAGAATCGCTCTTTAACTCTTGATGAACATCTTGATATATTTTTGTCCCTTTTTTTTCCTCTGCACCAATATTTAAAAGTGCAACCTTAGGATTTATTGCTCCTAGAATCTTAGCATACTCAATCCCCATTTTTGCATTCTGAATCAAATAAGTTTCCTTTACATCATCATTTGCACCAACATCAAGCAAAATTTTAGGAGAATTTTCTAAAGTGGGTATAACCGGAGAAAGAGCCGGTCGTTTAACACCATTAATTCTACCAACAACTAATAACCCTCCAGCAATCACTGCACCAGTACTCCCAGCTGAAACAATAGCATCACAACTACCTTCTTTAACTGCATTTAGTGCTTTTACAAGTGAAGCATCTTTTCGCTTTCTAATTTGAATTACAGGCTCACTATTAATATCAACTTCATCACTACAGTGAATAACTTTAATACGATTATGTGTAGATAGCTTTTCATTTATTAATTTCTCATCACCAAAAACATGTAAAACTACATCTTCATAAAGTGAAATAATTCTCTCTACTGCTTCTATCTCTACATTTATCTTATTATCACTACCCATTGCATCTACTGCTATATTTACAACACTCATAAAATCCCCTCCTTAGCAAATGCATACTCCCTATTATTATACCAAAAATCATTATATAAGTAAAATAATTATCATAGTATTTTATAAAGAAAAAAAGTAGAATTAATCTACTTTTAAATCATCATACCATTCAAATATAGTTTCATTTTTTACTTCAAATTGGTTAGCAATTTTTTTTACAGATAATAGCTCTACCTCAATCAAGTATTTTTTTATTTTATCAATTTGCTTTCTATCGTTAGTAACATATCTTCCAAGTCCTTTTTCACTTACAAATATTCCTAAATCATCAAGATATTGATAGGATTTTTGCACTGTATTAGCATTAACCTGCTTCTTCTTAGAATATTCACGAACAGATGGCACTTTCATTCCAGAAGGATCCTCATTACTCAAAATATCAAGACACAAATCCTTTGCAATTTTTACATATAGAAGTTCTACTTTATCAAACATTCTTAGCATCCCTTCTTTCTTTATTAGAAGTTAAATACATAAGAGAAACTAATAACATTACTGAAGGTATTAGCACTAAAATATAGATTGAAATATCCTTATTACTTCGCATTGTATATAGATTAGTATCATATATTTCAACTTCAGCGCCCATTTCATCAACGTAATTCTCATCATAAGAAGCAATATAATCTTCATCATAAACTAAAACATAAACATCTATCACTAATGTTTTGTCGCCATAAGAAGTGACACCTTCACTATTTTCAAGACTATTTTTAAAATTATAATTACTACTCTTATTTACAATTAAATCATATACTTCTTCGTTAAAATCTTTTCTACTATATAAAGTATAAACTTTTTCTTCAGTTACGGCAACTCCACCATATAAACCATTAAAATATTTTGGAACAAAACTAGTATTAGCATTATCTTCTATAATTCCTACTACTGTTTGACCTCCATATTCTTTACCTATAATTTCCTCTAAAGAATCAAAGTTTTTTGTTTCCATATAAAGTCTAGCAAGCGATTCAGGAATAATAACTTCAGTGAAATCTTTAGGAAGACTTCCATACTTTAATATTATATCACTTTGATTTCTTAAGTCATAAACTACACCTATTTCAAATATATATTCACCCTTTTCACTTATATGGCTTGTACTTTTAAAAGAAGTTATAGAAAGATTATCAGTTAAATAATTATCAATATAAATATCATAATTTTTAATGTTTGCGTCATTTAATTTTTGCTCCAACTTAGACATAAATTGATCATATTCAATATCTTCATTTGCTTCTATAAAATAACCTACGACATTTGCTCCATCTAACTTTTTTTCAACAACTTTATTTTCTAATGTAACTATTTTGTACATCTTTAAAATCGATCCACTACTCATAAGAATAAATAAACCTACTATAATAATTTTTCTATACTTTATCCCATTCAAATTTCTATCTAAACTAACATTTTTATAAATAACAGTAAATAGTACTATAAATAAGCTTAGTGCAATTAACCCAAGCCCAAAACCATTTTTAAAAACAAAATGATCATTTAAATAAAAAGTATTACCAATTTGAATATCTAGCCAAAACAATCCACTGCTATTATATGACAATGTTGATATGAATTGTGCCATAAAAAGAATTAGGCTAATACATGCTATACTAGTCATTATTATATGAAGAGTTATAAAGATAAACTTTCTCTTTAAATTATAATACTTTACTAAGTAATAGCTTAACTGCTTATATAAAATTAATAACATAAAATAGATAATAAATAGTATAATTCCAAATAGCACATATATAATAAGTGGATTCAAATTACTATTTATCAAAGTGAATAAGTTTTTGTAGCCACTATATAAATATTGAATATTTGAAGAAAGGGTAATAAACATTGTATTAAAAAGTATCAATAACACTAAAATTGGATTAAAAACATAATTTACCGTATTTAATGAACTAAATATAAACTTGAATTTTCTTGACTTTGAAAATACATTTAAAGTGTTAAAAAGTAGCATACTTATTAAAATACATATACAAATAATATTGAGAATTGGAACAAACATCTCACTATAATACATTATATCATACATATAAATATAATTATTTTTTTCAATATTTTGAATTGAAAAATCATATAGTATTAAATATAATATATTCAGCATAAAAATTGCTGCTACTATTGAAAGAGAAATTAGGTTTTCTTTAAAATAAAACTTAATTTTTTTACTCATCATGATCTCCTCCAAATTTATCTATTACAAAATCTTCTATATTTTTATACCCTTCCTTAAAAATATTTTCAACAGTTATATCATATTCAATTTTCCCCTCATTTAAGTATATGACACGATCAAAAAGCATTTGAAATTCATTAATCATATGGGTAGTAACTATTACAGTTCCTCCCTTTTCTTGAATATCCAAAATTAAATCTGCTATAAGCTTTCTATTGAAAACATCAATCGAAGATAAAGGTTCATCAAATAAATATAGCGAAGCTTTTTTAGCTAAACAAAATATAATATTAACTATTTGCTTACTTCCCCTAGATAAGCTTCCATACATTACATTAACATCAATTTTAAATTCAGAAAGTTTATCATATACGTAATTAATATCCAATTGTTCACAAGAATTAATATGATTTAAGTTTGATTTAATACTAGCATTGTTTTTCAACAATAGCTTCTCAGTAATAAGCACACAATCACTAACTGCACCGTAAATATTCCTTTTCCCTTCAATATATACATCACCTTCAAAAATAACATCTTCATTTGCTATTAAACGCTGCAATGTTGACTTACCAGCCGCATTATGTCCAAATAATCCAACTATCTCATTTTTTTTTATATTAAAATTTATGTTATCTAAAATAACTTTATCTCTTGTTTTTAGAGATAGATTTTTAACTTCAATCATTATTCACCCTCCGTGTATTACAATCATAGTACACAAAGTTTATCATATCAAACATACACTGTCAACAGTTTTTAAAAAGTTATGTCATCAAATTCATTTTTTTCTTCAAATAATGAAACATCATATACATATATATCACTTTTTACAATATTTTGCTTTTTAACCTTATTTTTATCCTCAACAGTTAAATATGTTTCTATATAAAAATATTGCTCACTATCACCATAAATATAAAAGTCATAATATCTCATATCACTAACAATATACTCATCTTCAGCAAAATTTAAATCGCGTAAATATTTAAATGAGACATCATCATTTTCTAAGTTTTCATCAATTAATGAAAAAACATATTCTGGATAAACAACCATATCATCACCTTCAATGTAGATTGTATCTTCATAATTTAAAGTTATAATTTGTACTAGTAATAGCAATGCAAAAAATAGTAATGGTAAAATCACTAAAATTGTTGGAATTGTCAGGCTACCTACAGCAAAACCATCTTTTGTATCAGAAAGTACTTTCACAATATTTGATTTAACATTTAAATTATATTCTGTTGGTAAAATATGTTCTTTATAATTTGCAAATATAGTAAAGATTAGAATAATTGTACTTGGTATAATCACACCTACATATTGAATAATTAACGCTATTTTAAACATTTTTAAATTTGATATCCTATGTCTTTCTAAACTTCTACTAAGAACATTGCTGATTGTAAATACACATAAAGCAGCAATAATTAAGCATATAAACCATAACTTTTTTAAAATTAGTATAATCATTACACAAATCATAAATGATACAATTATTATACATAAAATAAAGAATGTTAATAAAATACTTATCAAAATACTTCTTAAAGTATTTTTGCTTTTACTTTCATATTTTTTCCCTAAATCAAAATTCATATTACCTCCATTAATTTGCTTTTATTACGTACACAGCTTTCTTTTTATATAATATATCCACAGACTCATAGATTGAATTTAAAAAGTCTATAGTAGATTTTGCACCATGTTTTTTACTAATAACAATATATAAACTCCCTTTATTAACTAAATGGTATTTAGCTTGCTCATAAATATTGTAGCAAGTTTTTTTACCAGCATGAATAGGTGGATTTAATAATATTGACGAATATTTATTTTCTACACGTTCAAACATATTACTAATAAATACATTTGCATTTAAATTATTTTGTTCTACATTCAATTTTGCTAAATTTACCGCTCTTTCATTTATATCTAACATATCTACACACACATTATGATATTTTGATACACACATCCCAATCACGCCATAACCACACCCAAAATCAAGCACACTATTTGGGTCTATTACATTTATTATTACATCTAAAAAAGTTTTTGTTAAATGATCTACATGATCTTTTGAAAAGATTCCTTTGTCTGTAGTAAACTTAAAATAGTTTCCGCATACTGTATCATTAAATATAATTATTTGATGTTCTAAATCTGTATTTTTAAAGTAATGATTTTTCACTTTTAACCGCCCCTTTACAAACTAACAATCATACTATCAATCTATACTTACTATATCTATTCTAACATAAAAAATTCTAAATCAGTCAATATTTACAATAAAAAAGAGCCATATTGGCTCTAATAATATTATTGTAATTCTACAGAAGCACCTAATTCTTCAAGTTGTGCTTTAAGTTCAGCAGCTTCTTCAGGCTTAGCACCTTCTTTAACTACTCCACCTTCTTCAACTAATGCTTTAGCTTCTCCAAGTCCAAGTCCTGTAATATCCTTAACAGCCTTGATAACTTTAACCTTTTGAGCACCTGGTGCAGTAATTACTACATTCTTAGGTCCTTCTTCAGCTCCACCAGTTTCTCCACCAGCAGCAGGAGCAGCTACAGCTACAGCTGTAGGATCAATTCCAAACTCTTCCTTCATTGCATCTACTAATTCTTTAATTTCTAAGATTGTCATTTCTTTTAAGCCTTCAATGAAAGCATCTTTTGTAATTTTTGCCATTTCTATTTCCTCCGTATTTTTATTTTTTATTATTCAGCTTCGAAAGCAAAATCGCTTTCTCCTTCTACAAGCATATTAAGACCGATTGCAATATCTTTAAGTGGTGATAACATTCCACCAGCTAGCATTGTAAGAAGTCCTTCCATATTAGGAATACTTGCAAGTTCATTAATCATTGTACTATCTGCATATGCATTTTCAACTACTCCACCTTTAATTTCAAAGAAATCAAATTCTTTAGCATACTTTGCTAAAATCTTTGCAGGCTCAACAATATTTCCTGAAAAAGCAATTGCATTAGCTCCTGTTAAATGTTCTTCTAAGTAATCAAGTTCAAGCTTTGCTGCAGCTCTTCTAACAAGATTATTTTTTAAAATCTTAAATTCTACACCTTCATTTCTTAACTCTTTTCTAAGTTCAGTCATATCAGATACTCCTAAACCTTTATAGTTAACAATAATAACAGATGTACTTTCCTCAATTTTTTTACTAATTACATCAACAGCTTCTGATTTTTGTTTGATTATTTTATCACTTGCCATAATATAATCCTCCTTTCGCAAATCTAAATGATACGAAAAAGAAACCCTTCATCCAAAGACGAAAGGTTATACGCATATAAGCTATATAAATTCCCTCGGTTGGATTTATTTTTGCACCAACTGTCTTCGGTATCATTATCAAATTATTTAATTTGTGTGTGATCAATTCTAATTCCAGGACCCATTGTAGCACTAATAGCAACAGTTTTAACATAATCACCTTTTACAGATGATGGTCTTGCAGCCATTACTACATCATAAATTGCCTTTAAATTAGCCTCAATATCTTTTTCATCAAAAGAAGCTTTACCAACAATAATATGGATATTTCCTTCTTTATCAGCACGGTACTCTACTTTACCAGCTTTTACTTCTTTAACTGCTGTCTCAACATTAGTTGTAACAGTTCCAGTCTTAGGATTTGGCATTAAACCTTTAGGTCCTAAAATTCTTCCAAGCGGTACAAGTAAAGGCATTACATCTGGAGTTGCAACAATAACATCAAAATCAAACCAATTTTCATCTTTGATTTTTGCTACCATATCTTCATCTCCAACATAATCTGCACCAGCAGCCTTCGCCTCTTTTGCAGCATCGCCTTTTGCTAATACTAACACTTTTTGAGAACGTCCTGTACCATGTGGTAGTACCATCGCTCCTCTAATTTGTTGATCAGCATGCTTTGTATCGATATTTAATCTAAATACTGCTTCAATTGTTTCATCAAATTTAGCAGTTGCAGTTTCTTTCACAAGTTTTACAGCTTCAGTTGAACTGTATAATGTATCTCTATCTACTTTAGTAACTAATTCATTATATCTCTTATTCATCGTTATCTAATCCTTCCACTACGATACCCATATTTTTAGCAGTACCAGCTAGAATTTTCATTGCAGCATCTACGTCATATGCATTTAAATCTGGCATTTTTGACTCAGCTACTTCCTTTAACTTGTCAACAGATATTGTTGCTACTGTTTCATTTGCTCCTTGTGAAGAACCCTTACTAATTCCTACTGCCTTTTTCAATAAATATGCAGCAGGTGGTTGCTTTAATATGAAGTTAAATGTACGATCTTCAAAAATACTAATAACACAAGGAATAATATTTCCCATATTGTCACGAGTTCTTTCATTATATTGTGTACAAAAATCTTGCATATTGATACCAGTTGGACCAAGAACTGTTCCTACCGGCGGTGCTGGTGTTGCTTTACCAGCTTCTAATTGTAATGTAATTACATTTGTTGGCACTTTTTTTTCCACGGTGCTCACCTCCATAAATTCCGTGATGTGGTTAAGCGACTATTAATCTCCCACTCACTGTACTTAACATACTAAATAATTTTAACATATTTGTATATTAATTACAACAGTTTCCATAAAAGTCATCAACTTTTTTATTTAAGTAAAACTTTAAAGTAGATTCAAATAAAATATTGTTTAATATCAGCAACTAATTAAAACTTCATTCTACCATCATAGTTTAACTAAATACTAGTTTTTAGTATCCACATATGATAGTATAAATATATATAATAATATGAGGTGAAATAAATGAAAAACATTCCAAACCAAACTAATTTAACATACGATCCAAATATTAAACCATTTTATAAACCTGAAATAAAATATAACGATAAGCCAATTTTACTTTATGATTTAGATGTACATTGCAATAATTTATTATTAGCAAAAAATTCATTTATGGTAGAGTATTACACTCCTAAAAATGAATGTTTAATAATTCCAAAAGTATTTGCACAAAATCTATTTTTAACAGATGAGAACATTTTAGACTCATATATAAAAACTCAGCAAAGTGCAAGAGATAAAATTAAAAATCAAAAAGCAATTTTAAGTGTAATTACAATAATTTACATTTTTATAGTAATTATAAGTGTATTCAAATTATTTGATTTTAATCTAATCTATATAACAATTCCATATGTATTATTTTATTTATACACATATTTTTTTCAAAAAAATAGAATTTTAAAAAATAGTTACAAAAACTTTATCTACATCTTAACAAAAAAACATTCTAATGAACTGGTAAACAACAATATTGATAACATCATTGAACATACAAAAACTTTGAATTACATGAACAATAAACAAAAATTAAAAACAACAAAACACTTTGAAAGTTTAAAAACTATGGTATAAGTAAACTGAATAAAAACTTCATACTAAGTTATGAAGTTTCAGACTGTCGACAAAGTAGTCGATGGTCTTTTTTAATGTTTGAGTTTTCAACAAATTGCAATATTGAGTCTTTTTGTTAGTTATTCACTTAAAATTTCTACTTCTACTTGGTATAA
>JBKEBI010000078.1:0-5101 GCA_047973085.1 Bacilli bacterium
CAAGAACTAGGTTCTTTAGAGGTTGTAACTTATATTTCAGAATCTCAAATTAATTTCAATTTAGATTTCAAATTAATGATTGCTACATCAAACTCGATTGTTGAAGCTAAAGCGGTGTTAGAAAATAGTGGTATTGATATATCATTATTGGGTGAGAAAACATTTAGTTCGTTATACCATCGTTACAAGTATCAATATAAAAATCTGGGTGCTGCAGCATTCCAAACAGAAACACGTGGTAGATAGAAACTTTCAGATAAGAAAACATATGATACCGCTGATGCAGAAACTAAGTTAAAAATGTTGGAAGCCAGGAATGCGCAACTTGAAGAATACAGTTTATACAGACTTCACTTGTCCATTCTGCTACATTGGTATGTAGAATTTAAATGAAACTATTGAAGGAGCAGGTATTCAAGCTGACTTTGAATACAAAAGTTTTCAAACTTATAGCATCTCCCCTACTATTCCAAATTATCCACTATATACTTATTAATAGATAACAATTTATAAATTTAAGTTTTCACTTGACCGGTAGCAACTACCGAGTGTTAAACTATAATTTATAAAAACAAGAAAATTAAATAGGAGATATTATGGAAACAATGACATTAAGCAATGGTGTAGTTATGCCTAAATATGGATTTGGAGTTTTTCAAATTTCGAAGAGTGAATGTAAGAACGTAGTGTTAAATGCTATTGATAGCGGTTATAGACTTATAGATACTGCACAAAGTTATTTCAATGAGGAACAGGTTGGACTTGCAATTGAAGAAACTGATGTCCCGAGAGAAGAACTATTTATCACGACAAAAGTTTGGATTGATAACTACGGATATGAAAAAACACTTGAGTCTATTGCTGAGTCGATGAAAAAGTTAAAAGTCGATTACTTAGATTTAGTATTACTTCATCAACCATTCGGTGATTATTATAGTGCTTATCGTGCACTAGTAGAGCTATACAATGAAGGAAAAGTTAAGTCAATTGGTGTGAGTAATTTCTATCCAGATCGATTATCTGATATTGTTCATTTTAGCTAAATGGCTCCTCATGAAAATAAAATTGAAGTTAATACATTTAACCAACAGCATCTAGCTGTGGAGAATATGAGTAAACATAATATAACAGTTCAAGCACGGGCGCCATTTGCCGAAGGAAAAAACAACTTGTTTACAAATGATATTTTAATTGAAATTGGTAAAAAATATGATAAAAGCCCTGCTCAAGTTGTATTGCGTTGGCTTTTACTACGAGATATTGTTAGTTTAGCAAAAAGTGTGAATAAGGAACGAATTGAACAAAACATCAACATTGAAGATTTTTCATTAACATATGAGGATATGGAATTAATCAAGACTATGGATACTCAAACGAGTCAATTCTTTGACCATCAAGATCCAAACATTGTTGATTATTTTGCCAAACTAGTTATTGAGCGTAGATAAAAAGTATAGAAAGAAGGATTATATATGAAATATATTAACTTAGGGAATAGTGGACTTAAAGTTTCACAAATTGGTTTAGGATGCATGACATTTGGAAATTCTGAAACATGGATTCACTCTTGGGTTCTAGATGAACAAAAAAGTATAGAAATTATTAAATATGCGTTAGATAAAGGAATTAACTTTTTTGATACTGCGAATGTTTACTCTATAGGTGATAGTGAAGCTATTTTAGGTAAGGCACTAAAACAGTATGCACGTCGTGAAGATGTTGTAATCGCTACAAAAGTAGGTTTTCCAATGGATGATAAACCAACTAGCGGTGGATTATCACGAAAATCAATAATGCATGAAGTTGAACAATCTCTACAAAGATTGGATACTGATTATATTGATTTATACATTATCCATAGATGGGATTATAATACACCAATCGAAGAAACAATGAAAGCACTACATGACTTAGTTGAATCTGGTAAAGTTAGATACCTTGGGGCTTCTTCCATGTATGCTTGGCAGTTTGCCAAAGCCCAGCAAGTTACAAAGGAAAATAATTGGACACAATTTATCTCTATGCAAAACCACTTAAATCTTCTTTATCGTGAAGAAGAACGTGAAATGCAACCCCTTTGCATTGATCAAAACATTGCAATGACACCATATAGTCCATTAGCAGCCGGGCGATTAGCAAGACCACTTGGTACACAAACAAATCGTAGTGAATCAGATGAAATTGCTAAACTGAAATATAACAAACAGATAGCAATGGATGATGAAATAGTTAATCGTGTAGAAGAATTAAGTAAGAAATACAATGTAAATATGTCTGTTATTTCACTGGCATGGCTATATACAAAACAAAACATGACTGCTCCGATAGTAGGCGCTTCTAAAACCAAATATATTGATGATGCTCTGCAAGCATTAGACTTAAAATTAGATAGTAAAGTAATACATTACCTAGAAGAATTATATACACCTAGAGAACTTGTCGGTCCATTAGCTAGCGGTTCAATTAAAATCTAATCAAACAAAAAGTACAATACCTAAATTCGGTATTGTACTTTTTCTTATAATCTGTTTTATATATTTATATTATCAATTAAAACTTGCCACTACCTCATTTGTCCTTTCTCTTTATATTCAATAATATGGATTAATCATAATGTGTTTACTATATTTAAAGCTTCAATAAAACCTTCTTCACCTGGAGAAACAACGTGATCTGCTAATTTCTTTAATTTAGTAGTTGCATTTCCCATCGCAATTGAATAATCACTTACTTCAAACATTGGGATATCATTATTTCCATCACCAATACTTATAATATAGGTCTCGCTTGAATTTGCATACTCTCTAATCGCGGTACTTTTTAGTGCGTTCTGGGGAGCAATTTCTATATTGCTTCCTGCTGAATTAAAGACTTCTACATTATAGTTACCATTTAAGTATTCAAAAAATTTTGTCTTATCTAATTCAAAATGACTTTCTAACTTATTGATACTAGGCTGATTATTTTGAACAAACTCAATAAGATCATCTACTTTATGACTACGTCCATAAACATGATTAAACATGAATTCTAGTCGTTCCTTATACGCCTTCCCTTCTAAATTATATTTAACTAATATTTTTTCTAATTCTTCCATTACTTGCGCATGACTATCTTTTTGAATATATACACCTTTTTTAGTGTGAACAATAGCATAATAACCAAAATTATTTAATTCATTAATTAGCTCTATTGCTTCAGCATTGCTAATGATCTCACTTTTCACATATTTACCATTTGCATATATTTCACCACCATTAGAACCGATTAAATCATAACCCGTCTCAAGTTTTAACAGTTCTTCTACAGTTCTTCCACTTACAATAACTTTCTCAGCATCACATTTATCTAACGCTTCCCTTATGCTTTTAGTTACTTTATACTCACCATGAACTAACGTTCCATCAACATCAATACATATCAATTTTTTCATTTTACTCCTCATTCTATTTTACTTTCTTAAATCGCTGGAAATGATGCCATATACTCAACTGCATCAGGTGTTTGATGATCAAAGAATTGACTCTTACCAGTATCTAACTTTTTAATACTTTCCATTTCACTTTCGGTTAATTCAAAATCAAATATATTTAAATTTTCAATCATTCTATTTTTATTTATAGATTTTGACAAGACTACAATGTCACGTTGTGTTAACCAACGTAAAATAACTTGTGCAATAGATTTATTATATTTTTTTGCAATTTCCATTAATAATTCGTTTTCAAATAAGTCATTTTGACCTGCAGCTAAAGGAGACCAAGCTTGATGTAACACTTTATGCTTTTTCATATTTTCTCCTGCTTTAATTTGTTGATTAAATACATTTGTTTCAACTTGGTTAACATGTGGAGCCATTTCACTGAAATGAGCAATATCAGATAAACGATCCGGATAGAAGTTACTCACACCAATTGACTTAACTTTTCCTTCATTATATAGTTCCACTAGTGCACGATAAGCACCATAATAATCACCAAATGGTTGATGAAGTAATACTAAATCTAAGTAATCTACTTTTAACTTTTTCATTGATTCTGCAATTGACTCTAGCGTTTTTTCATATCCATAATTTGTAAACCATACTTTTGTCGTGATAAATAATTCTTCTCTCGGAACTTCCGTTGCTTCAATTGCAAGTCCCACTTGTTCTTCGTTAAAATACGCTTGTGCCGTATCAATCATTCTATAACCGGCATCAATTGCCTCTAATACAGCGTTCGTTGTTTGATCAGATTCAATTTGAAATACTCCGAACCCTAATTTGGGTATTGCAACACCATTATTTAAAATTATTTTTTCCATAAGTCCTCCTTGTTGACTTTTATTATTTATTTTTATACAATATTAGTATACCAGCCGGTAGCTGCTACCGGTCAAGCAAAATTTTTAGAAAAGGAGCAATTATGTATACAATGAAGCAAACATGTGAAATTACAGGTCTTACATATGAAACACTAAAGTTTTACTGCAACAAAGGAATTGTACCAAATGTAGAGCGAAACGCAAACAATCATCGCATTTTTAATGAAGATAATATTAGATGGTTAAAGAACTTATCATGCTTAAGAGATTGTGGTTTATCGATACATGAAATGGTTGAATACGTAGAACTTGCAGTTGCAGGGCAAAATACAATCCCAGCACGACGAGAAATTTTAAATCTAAAACAGCAGGAAGTAAAAAATAAAATAAAACGTTTAGAGCAAAGTTTGCGATACATAGAACTTAAACAAGAGTTTTATAATGATGTTGAAGAGGGAAATATTAGCTACTATAGTTATATAGATGTAGATAGTATAAAAGAATAACTTACAATTAGTTACTCTTTTATATTAATTATCCCAGATTAGTTTAAATGCAGAGCATAAAACTAAAAGCACAATTAACATGTACGTTAACTGTGTCTTTTACTATTATTGAACATAAAAAAAACTTCTTAGTGAAATACACTGTGGAGTGCACTTCATTAAGAAGTTTAATTAAGATGGTACCAAATATGTTATCTCGAAAGAACTAATTCTACATACTACCATTTAGAAATAATTCATTTCCTTTTCTTAAACATAGTATAACTCTAAGCATTACTCAAGTCAAGTAA
>JBKEBI010000021.1:0-25348 GCA_047973085.1 Bacilli bacterium
CAACAACATATGCAGACTTAATGAGTGGAATCACATTATCAAGCTTGCCAGCAGAAACAATAGTAGAGATCACATATACATTAGTAGCAAAAGGTGATGTAGAAGAAGTATATGCAGGAGAAATAGTACTAAATCAAGCAATAATAACGCCAGTAGATCCAACAGATCCAGATCCAGTAGATCCGGAAGTAGAAATACCTACTCTTCCAAAAGTTACAAAGGATGTTAATTTTAAAAACGAATGGACTGTAGAAAATTATAAAGAAATATTTGATTTCCATATTAATTATAATCTTGCAACTGATTCAGGTAATTTTGATAAAATTGTTTTAGAGGATATTGTTAATAAAAATCTTGTAATTAAAGAAGTAAGAGTATTAGATATTGATAATAATATAGATATCACTAATAAGGGCACTTTAGAAATAAATGATAATCATATTATATTTACAATAGAAGATACTAGTTTAAATACCAAAAATATTCAATTAGTAATTAGCGCTCAATTTAATAATGACTTATCTGAGGAAGAATTAATCGCATTAGGTAAAAATGGTGTGGAAAATATTGGAACATTAAAAGTATATACAAATTGTAATTCTTCATCTGGATGTAATGAGAATATTATTGATAGTAATGTAGTGTATGTATATGGACCAGATGGACCTCTTGTAAAAACAGGGTTTGCTAATTATAAAATGATATCATTATCACTGCTTGGTTTATTAATAGCAATAAGAAAGTTTATAAGTAAGCAAAAGACAGTTTAGATAAAGGAAAGGAAAGAAATTTTAATGACGAAAGTAAAGAAGGCTCCTAGTAATATTAAGTCAAAGCTTGTCATGATATTAACAGTTATTTTAGTCATTGTTCTTGTATTTGGTTTTGTACAAATAAGCAATGGCAACAAAAGTGTTTTCAGCGATTCACCTGCAGGTGAATCACTGGAGGAATATTATCAAGGTATTAATGGAAATAATGAGAAATTAGAAAGTCTAGGTATAACAACAAATGCTGAAAAAGTTAAAGAAGAGGTATTAAATAGTATAACAACTAAAGATAGCCCTCTATATGATATTTTCTCTAGTTATTATAGTGACTTTAGTATAAAAATTATTGATGAAAAAGAATATGTTGATTATACTGATGATACTGAAAAGATAGATGTAGTTTATGAAATAGATGTATATGATTACAAAAAAGTTTTTAGTGAAATGACATTAGATGAAAATATTGGAGATTATTTAGAAGAAAAAGAAGTTGATATTATAAAAAATCCTTCTGAATATTCAGAAGAAGAAGTAAATAAAGTAGAAGACAAGTTTTTTGAACAATATTATGAAAAGTTAGAGAAACTTGATCCAGAAAAAAAGAATTATAAGCTGACACTTGTCAAACAAAGTGGAGGATCTTATGACTTTGCTTATGAGTCAAGTAGTTCTAGAAAAAAGGTAGAACTTTATAATTTATTATACTCTGTGATAGGAGAAGTTTCTGTTCCTGAATTTCAAGGGAGTTTAGATTAAAATACTATTATAAAGAGGATGAAAATATTTGTATATTAACTGTGATTGATATCTTGGATTTCATAGAAGCTGAGATATGAATTTCAAAATAATAGCATGAATTAAAAAAGTGAGTTATCCAATTAAAAGGGTTCAAAGTATTCGTAGTGAACTCTTTTAATTATATTAAAACGAATGGATAAAGTTGTATTCTCACTTATATGTTTTTTGTTAATATAATTGTAAATATATTGATGTTACTATTGATTTAATATAGACTTTATGTTATAATTATTTTGATGTTTATATTACAGTTATTTTATTAAATGTAAAATTGTTTTATGCTTATAATAATTATGTGAAAGGGGGTGAATAAATATGTGTGTATTAACTATAGCATTAATTATAATCGGTATCTTAGCTGCAATTGGAGCTGGGGTATAATTCAAAATTAACAACAAAAAGTAGAAACTATAATTACTAAATTAGTTGATTTAATACAAATCACTATTTTATAATTGTAGTTTTCTACGATTAAAGGGATTCATACTATTTGTATATGAATCCTTTTAATTATACTAAAAAATTTCTTGTGCTTGATTACTTGATTTTTTATGATATAATAAATTTATTTAAAGAGTGATTGGGTATTAATAATTATGCTATGAAAGAAGAGTTGTTAGCATAATTTGATGCTATAGTAAGCTTTTAATATGCGTATGAACTTATTGATAATATAGAGAATGTGGTATCTAACTTCTACTTTTAGTATTTATATATTAATTATTTTTATGTATCACATTACTATTAAAATTATATTTAACTACTACATAATTAAGTATTTTTATAAATAATATCAGTAGTAAATTTATAATTGATATTAACTCACGTTGTGTGATATAATGAAGATGGTGATTTTATGTTGGAAAATAAATTGTATTACAATAAATTGTTTGATTGCTACAGCTCATTATTTACAAAGAGTCAGCAGGAATATTTTATTTCTTACTTTCATCATGATTTATCATTATCAGAAATTAGCGATAATATGAACGTTAGTAGGGCAGGAATTAGTAAGCAATTAAAGGCAATAAAAGAAGCGTTGGATATTTATGAAGAAAAATTAGGTCTTTCTAAAATATATGATTCAATTGATTATATAAATGAAAATATTGAAACTTTAAACAAAGATGATGTGAAGAGTATTTTAAGTAGGATAGGTGGTGAGTTGTGATGTTTGAAAATTTAAGTGATCGATTATCTCAATCGTTTAAGAAAATTTCAGGAAATGCAACTTTGACAGATAAGAATATTGATGAAATGATTCGTGAGATTAGACTTGCTCTGCTTGAGGCAGACGTTAACATTACTGTTGTAAAAGAATTTGTTAGCGAAATTAAAGAAGCAATTATAGGTCAAGAAGTAAGTAAAGCACTTAAACCAAGTGAAATGGTTGTAAAAATTGTTGATGAAAAACTGACTGAACTTTTGGGAAGTGATGTTGATGAACTACAACTTGATTCAAACCCGTCTGTAATAATGATGGTTGGGTTACAAGGGAGTGGGAAAACAACTTCTACTGGGAAGATAGGAAAATTCTTAAAAGAAAAAAAATCAAAGAATCCTTTATTTGTAGCTGCAGATGTTTATCGTTTAGCAGCTGTAGATCAGTTAACGCAATTATCTAGAGATACAAGTATTAGTATATATGAAGAAGGGACAGATTCTTCTCCAATAGACATTGCAAAAAATGCGATTGAATATGCGAAAGAGCATAATCATGATGTGGTGTTAATAGATACAGCAGGTCGCCTTGAAATCGATAGTGAATTAATGAACGAACTTGTAAATATTAAAGATGAAGTAAATCCCAATGAAATTTTACTCGTTGTTGATGCACTTAGTGGTCAAAATGCAGTAAATGTTGCTTCTGAGTTTAACAAACAATTAGATATTACTGGAGCTGTATTTACTAAACTTGATAGTGATGCACGTGGTGGTGCAGCATTGTCAATTAAACATATTACTGGAATTTCAATTAAATTTGCTGGTGTTGGTGAAAAGTTAGATGATTTGGATGTATTTTATCCAGATCGAATGAGTCAACGCATTTTAGGTATGGGAGATGTTTTATCTCTTATTGAAAAAGCTGAAGCTGCAATTGATGAAAAAGAGGCTGAGTCTTTAGTTAAAAAGATGCAAAAAGGTGAAGTTGATTTAGAAATGTTTTTGCAATCTATGAAGCAAATGAAAAAGTTAGGGCCTTTAGAAGGAATTTTGAAGTTAATACCTGGTGCAAGTAATATGGGGCTTGGAAATTTGAATGTTGGTCAAAAACAACTAGATCAAGTTGAGGCCATTATTTTAAGTATGACTAAGGAAGAAAGAAAAAATCCTGGTATTATAAAACATTCTAGAAAGCAAAGAATTGTTAAAGGTAGTGGGAGAAGTGTGCAAGAAGTTAATAAACTTCTTGAGAGTTTTGCTCGTTTTGAACAAAACAAATCTCTTTTTGCTGCAATGATGAGTGATGATTCAAGTGCTATGCCAAATATTGATCCAATGAGTTTAATGCGTGGAGGAAGTAGTAAACCAAAAAATAATAAGAAAAGAATGAAACGTGTAAAAAGGCGCTAGGTTTTTGCATGTTTTTTCATAGGAGGTTAAAATGTATAGAGCAAGTTATATAAATGTTAATTTAGATGCAATTAAGGAAAATTTTAAAAACGCCACCCTGTTTGCCCAAAAAGAATATACATTTGCTGTAGTAAAAGCGAATGCATACGGTCATGGTGCTGTTGAAGTGGCAGAAGCAGTTTTGGAAGCAGGTGCTACACATCTGGCAGTAGCAACTTTTGAAGAAGCACTAGAACTTAGGAGAGAGTTTCCAAGAGTTCCTATTCTTGTGATGGGATATACTGACTCAAAGTTTTTTATGGATGCTTCTAGGTATGCGATAACTTTGACAATTTCTAATATGGATCAAATAAGAAAGTTAGTGAACTATAATGATCAATTGAAGATTCATTTTAAAGTAAACACGGGCATGAATCGTCTTGGTTTTTCAACACTTGAAGAAGTTAGAGAAGCTTATGTGGCAATTCGATATAATACGAATCTTGTAATAGAAGGATTATATACACATTTTGCGACTGCTGATATGTTAAATATTGCATATTATCATAAGCAATATGAGTTATTTAATAGGATAGTTGATGACGTAGGAAAGTTTTTTAAAATTATTCATTGTCAAAATTCAGCTGGAACGCTTTATCCATTAGATGGCATGGAAAAGTGTAATGCTTTTAGATTAGGTATTGCGATGTATGGTTACAATCCAAGTGATGAAAAAACTGCAAGTTTTGAACTTACTCCAGCATTAGAATTTTTTTCACATATATCAGGTATTTTGGAATTAAAAAAGGGAAGTAAGGTAGGATATGGAGCAACATATACACTCAAGGAAGATGGTTTTGTTGCTACGATACCGATAGGATATGCAGATGGAGTTATTAGAGCAAATTCTGGAAGAGAAGTTGCAATTAACGGGAAGAGATTTAAAATTATTGGAAGGGTATGTATGGATCAACTAATGATTTTAGTTGATGATTCTATACGCTTAGGAGATAAAGTAGAATTAATAGGTTCTACTATAAAAATTAGTGAGGTATCAAAGCATTTAGATACGATTGATTATGAAGTTCTATGCTTAATAAGCGATCGCGTTACTCGAGTTTATTATGAAAACTCTGAGGAAATTAATCAAAAATGTTTCAGATATATATAAAAAATTAGGAGGTAAGATTATGAGAAATGTAAAAGTAGCAATTTGGGGGTTTGGAGCAATGGGTGCTGGTATGGCAGAAATGCTTCTAAACAAAAAAGGGGTAGAAATTACAGGAGTATGTGATTTAAATCCGAACTATGTAGGAAAATCAATTTTTGAAATTTTAAACAAAGACAATACATATGATAAAGATGTATTAGTTAGTGCTGATATTGATGAAGTTGTTTATAAAGGAGCTGCTGATGTGTGTTTAGTAGCTACTGATTCATTTACAGCTAAAGCATTTGATAAGTTAGTAAAAGTAATGGAATGTGGAATTAATGTAGTTTCAACTGCAGAAGAAATGGCTTATCCACAAGCACAAGAACCAGAGCTTGCTAAAAAACTTGATGAAGTAGCAAAAGCTAATGGTGTAACAATCCTTGGAACAGGGATTAATCCAGGACTTATGATGGATTTACTTGCTGTTTGTTTAAGTGGAGCAATGACTGATGTTAGCTATGTTGAATGTAAACGCGTTAACAGTTTGAGTCCATTTGGACCAGCAGTAATGGAAGAGCAAGGTGTTGGAATTACTGTAGATGAATTTAATAAAGGTGTAGAAACTGATACTTTAGCAGGACATGTTGGGTTTGAAGAGAGTATTATGATGATTAATGAAGCACTTGGATTTAATGTAGATAAAATGGAAACTCAAATGAAACCAATAGTAACAAGTGTTGACCGCAAGAGTCCGTATGGATTTGCAGCTGCAGGAAATGTTGCTGGTGTAAATATGACTGGACAAGGTCTTGAAAATGGAAAAGTTGTAATTGATATGATTCATCCGCAACAAATTGAACCAGAAATGGAAGGAACTCATACAGGTGATTATATTAAGTTAGTAGGAACTCCAGAGATTAATATGAGTATTACTCCAGAAGTAGATGGAGGAATTGGTACAATTGCAATGTGTGTGAATATGGTTCCACACGTAATAAATGCAAGACCAGGACTTAAAACAATGATTGACTTACCTGTACCACGTGCGATTATGGGAGACTTCAGAAATTTAATTGAAGTTGAACTGTAGGTGATAAAATGGTAAAGGCAGGAAGTTTTGTTAGAGTTCATCAAGTAATTTTGAAATCCAACCAGAGAACTTCATCTATTCCAGAAGATACTGCAAATACAGATCTTAGAATGTGGACAAAAGGATTTTTAAACTCTGATGCTGAAATTGGTGACGAGGTTGAGATAACTACACTTTCAGGGAGAATTGAACATGGTGAACTTGTTGCAGTAAATCATATGCATGAAGTTAACTATGGAGATTTTGTTGAAGAGATTATTCCTATAGGTGTTTATTTAAAGGAGAAATTACATGGATAAGTCGTATGAATCAGTGATGGGTAGACGCGCTCAAATCTTAAAAGATTCTGTTGGTATTGATTATGATAAATATGAACATGAGGGAATAGGTTTTGATTTTGAGGCAATGATGAATGATGTTGAGTATTCTTTAGAAGATATGATGAAAATTCAAAGTGATTTAGGGGTTGGAAATACACCTTTGATTGAACTTAGAAACATTACAAATTTAGTGAGAAAAATCAGTAAACCTGGAAAAGGAGCACGTATATTCTTAAAAGATGAAGCTTCAAATTTAAGTGGATCTTTTAAAGCGAGACGTGCAGCAATTAGTGTCTATAAGGCAAAGCAAATGGGCTACAAGGGAGTGCTTGCTGCAACAAGTGGAAACTATGGTGCGGCTGTTGCTTCTATGGCGATGAAACTTGGGCTTAAGGCAATAATTGTACAGGAGTGCTATGATAGTAAAGAAATTGGGCAACCTGAAATTTTAGAAAAGGCTCGTGCTTGTGAAAGTTTAGGTGCAGAGGTTGTGCAGATGACAGTTGGACCAGAACTATTTTATAAGGCACTTAGCTTACTTGAAGATACAAAGTTTTTTAATGCTTCACTTTATACACCATACGCTATTGCAGGTGTAGAAACTTTGGGATATGAGCTTGTTAATCAAGTTAGAGATAAAACTGGAAAGGATCCAGATGTAGTAATTTGTACAAATGCTGGTGGAGGAAACTTAACCGGTACTGCTAGGGGAATTCTTAAAGCAGGAGCAAATAGTACAGTTGTTGGAGCAAGTGTTGATCTTAGTGGACTTCACATGGCCAGTGATAACGATTTCAACCGTAAATCATTTACAACAGGTCATACTGGATTTAGTATTCCATTTACTACATGGCCAGATCGTAGCGATGTTCCTCGTAGTGCAGGACGACCTCTTAGATATTTAGATCGTCATGTTACTGTTAAACAAGGTGAAGTTTTCTATGTTACAGAAATGCTTGCTCAGCTTGAAGGAATGGAAAAAGGCCCAGCAGGAAATACAAGTTTGGCTGCAGCAATTTCTATAGCAAGTGAACTTAACGAAGACCAAGTAGTTGTAGTACAAGAGACTGAATATACAGGAGCAGGAAAACATATAAATCCACAATTATCATTTGCTAAAAAAAATGGTATTGAGGTATTGTTTGGTAATCCACAAGACTGTATTAATGGTAAAAATATTATATTACCTAAAGAAATTGAAATGTTAAAAGCACAGGATATTGAACTTAGACGTTTACAAAAATCATGTATTAAAAATGCTATAAATGGAAAGTTTGATTTGACTGCAGAAGAATTAAAATTCTTATCAGAAGAGATAAATGATTCTGTAGATACTGTAAAAGAAATTATTGAAGAATTGAGGTAGAGATATGAAAGTAGAAAGAAGAGCAGATGATTTTGAGACAAGAAGAAGTCATCTTAAAGATTTAACTGATGAACAGTTAAAAGAAAAATTTTGGGGTTTAATTGAGCAAGTTGTAGATCCACTTCTTGATATGGCTGAGAAAAATACTACTGTATCAATCGAGCGTAGTATACTTTTGAGAATGGGATTTTCATCAATTGAAGTATCATCTATTGTAGAAAAAGTTCAAAATGCAGGTCTTTTAAAATATGGTGCAGGACATGTTGTATATCTTGCAGCAAAATTAAACAATATTGATATTAGAACTGCTGGTCTTGCTATATGTGAAGATAAATATTTAGACCAAGTTAAGAAAGAATTGAGCTAGGAGGTAGTTATGAAAGATTTAAAACCAAATGAAAAATTAAATATTAGAGAAATTTTAAAAGATATAGAAAATTACCGTCCTAGAAGAAGAGGATGGACTTGGAGAGACGCAAAGCCAACACAATATGGACCATTTGTGTATCAAGATGCTTCAGCGCCACTTAAGAATTCTGTAGCCCTTCCAAGTGCTGCACATTTAAATAATATTGACCCACAACCAAAAGAAGTTATAACAACAGAAATAGCTTCAGGTCGTTTTGAAGATGATATTCGTAGAATGAGAATGGCTGCTTGGCATGGAGCAGATCATATAATGGTAATTCGTCACTGTGGACAATCACATTTTGATAGTTTAATAGAAGGAACTCCACAAGGTATTGGTGGAATCCCTGTTACACGTAAACAAGTTCGTGCACAAAGAAAAGCACTTGATTTTATTGAAGATGAAGTTGGTCGTCCAATTAATTATCATTCATATGTAAGTGGTGTTGCTGGACCTGATATTGCTGTAATGTTTGCAGAAGAAGGTGTAAATGGAGCTCATCAAGATCCGCAATACAATGTATTATATAGAAATGTTAATATGATTAGATCGTTCGTTGATGCAGCTGAGAGCAAAAAAATTCTTGCTTGGGCAGATATTGCTCAAATTGATGGTGCTCATAATGCAAATGCAACTGCTCGTGATGCTTGGAAGGTAATGCCTGAACTTTTAGTTCAACATGGAATAAACTCATTGTTTTCTGAAAAAATTGGTATTAAACCAGAAAATATTTGTTTATCTACAGTACCACCTGCAGCACCACCAACGCCTGATGTTAAGCTAAACTTACCATATGCTGTTGCACTAAGAGAATTCTTTGATCGTTATAAAATGCGTGCCCAAATGAACACTAAATATATGGATTCTTCTACAAGAGAGGCAACTGTAACACATGTACTTAATTTATTAGTTTCAAGGTTAACCAGTGCAGATATTCAGTCTACAATTACTCCAGATGAAGGAAGAAATGTTCCATGGCATGTATATAATATAGAAGCATGTGATACTGCAAAGCAAGCATTAGTAGGTATGGATGACTTAATGAATTTAATTGGATTAAAAGAAGAGGGATATTTAGTTGATAAAAAGCGTGAAATTCAAGAAAGAGCAGTTCTTTATCTAGAAGAAATGTTTGAATATGGTGGGTATTTTGAAGCAGTTGAAGCAGGAATGTTTGTTGACTCTGGAGAATTCCCTGAGCGTAATGGAGATGGAATAGCACGTGAAGTAGATGGTGGTATTGGAAACGATAGCGTTGTTGCTCGTGATGAAAAATATATGGCACCAGTTACAGCACATTATGGTTATAATAATATTTCTCAATATGGTGCAACAAATCCTAGTGATTTAATTAATGGTTGTACGTTTGAAGATCCAGACAAGATTATTTTTATTGATGAATTAGATGAGACTGATAATGTTTACTTGCGTTTAGATGAGACTGAAAAGTACCGTAGTGGAGATGCTGTTAAACCTGAAGTTGAATGGCTTGGAGATGGGACTGTTACCGTAGATTTATTCTTTCCTCTAGATCGCTTAACTGCAGAAGCTGCTGCACTTGAGGTTGGTAAAAAGATGAATCTTTCTGATGTTGAGGTTATCCATCGTGAGATAATGCACCCATCAGAAGGTACACGTATTCAAATTAAAGGAACATTTGATATTGATATCGATGTTACTAAACTTGAAATTCCAAAGGAACCAGAAATTATGAGTTTTGAGGAATTAAGTGAAGCTGTACATGAAAAACCATTGCTTGTAGTTGCGGGTACAATTGGTGAAGATGAACATAGTGTAGGAATAAGAGAAATTCTTGATATTAAGCACGGAGGTATTGAAAAGTTTGGTATTAAGTATGAATATTTAGGAACAAGTGTTAGTATTGAAAAAATGATTGATGCAGCAATAGAATTAAATGCTAATGCAATACTTGCTTCTACGGTTATTAGTCATGATGGAATGCATTATAAAAATATGCAAAAATTACATGATTTAGCTGTAGAAAAAGGTGTTAGAGATAAGTTGATTATTATTTCTGGAGGAACTCAAGTTACACCTGAAATAGCTGTTGAGTCGGGAATGGATGCTGGTTTTGGTAGAGGAACTAAAGGGATTCATGTAGCAACATTCTTAGTTAAGAATAGAGAAGAGAGGGGGATATAAAAATACTTTTGTAATTATCGCTTAGAAACTCTAATATAGGAGGGAATTTTTATGACTAAAAGAGAATTTAGTAAAGGTGGGCTATTCTTGATTGCTTTGATCCCACTTGCCGCATTATTTGTTATTTTAGGCTTTTCAATTATTAAATGGGGGCTTGATCCACATATTCCATTATTACTTTCAGCATTTGTTGCTGCACTTGTTGCAATATTTATCTTAGGTTATTCATGGGATGAGTTGCAAAAAGGTATCAGTGAGAGTATTGGTATTGCTCTTCCAGCTATACTTATTTTAATGATTATTGGTATAGTAATTGGTTCGTGGATAATTTCTGGTACAGTACCAGGTCTTATCTATTACGGATTAGATATTATCAACCCTAAATTTTTCTTAGTATCGGGACTATTCTTAACTGCAATTATCTCGATTGCTACGGGTAGTTCTTGGACTGCAGCAGGTACAATTGGTATTGCTTTAATTGGTATTGCAACAGCACTTGACTTTCATATAGGTTGGACGGCAGGGGCAGTAGTTTCAGGAGCATACTTTGGAGATAAAATGTCTCCATTATCTGATACTACTAATTTAGCTCCAGCAGTTGCAGGAACAGATATTTTTAAGCATATTCGTTCGATGCTTTATACAACACTTCCAGCATTTATAGTAGCTGCTATTGTATATACAGTAGTAGGATTTAATTTATCAAGTAATGGTAGTGTTGACCTTAGTCAAGTTTCAGCAACTAAAGAAGTATTAAGCATGGGGTTTAACATTGGTCTTTGGGTATTTATTCCACCAGTTCTTGTAATCACAATGATTTTACTAAAGGTACCAGCTCTTCCAGCATTATTCGTTTCTGCACTTATTGGTGTAGCAATTGCTATTCCAGCAAATGGAATTGGAATGGATGAAGCTATGGATGTTATGCATTATGGTTATTCATCTGATGCAGCTACAATGCTAGTTGATGATGGCTATGAAATGGTAGAAACAGGAGAAGTAAATGATGATGGAGATGAGCTATTTAATTATGAAAAAGGTGGCGAAATAATAGATTCAAGTGTTGTTTCAAATGTAGATGAATTACTTAGCCGTGGTGGTCTTGACTCAATGCTTTGGACAGTTTCATTAATTATCTGTGCAATGATTTTTGGTGGTATTATGGAAGCTGCAGGCCTTCTTCAAGCAGTTGTTGATATGATTTTAAAACTAGTATTTGGTTATACATCTTTGGTTGTTGCTTCACTTGCAACAAGTGCATTTGTAAACGTAGTTGCTGCTGATCAATATTTGGCAATTGTACTTCCAGGTAAGATGTATAAGAAATCATTTACTGAAGATTACAACGTAGAACCATATTGTTTCTCACGTGTGTTAGAATCAGGCGGGACATTAACTTCACCACTTGTACCATGGAATACATGTGGAGCAACAATGAGTGGATTCCTAGGAGTTCCTGTATGGGGAGCTGGAGGATATGCAATTTATGCAATTTTTAATCTTGTAAATGTATTATTTGAAGTTATTGCAGCAGCAGTTGGCTTTGGAGTAGTTTATAAAGATGATAAGGAAAAAATAAAAGAAGTAATGAAGTAAAATAAAAAGGCTGATTTCAAGCCTTTTTTTGATTAGTATTTTTTGTTTTATGAAGTTGTTTTAAAAGTAGGGAGATGCTATAATTAAAGAAGGTGTAGGAGGTAGTGTATGGACTTTAAACAATTAGTATACTTTGTAGAGATTGTAAATGCTAACTTTAATTTAAGCAGAGCAGCGGAAAAGTTACATATTACGCAGCCTTCTCTTAGTATGATGATAAGTGATATAGAGAAGACTTATAAAATAAAATTTTTTAAAAAAAATAATTCAAGATACGTTGGACTTACATCAGAAGGAGAAGTTTTATTTGATGAAGCTAAAAAGATTATTAGTGATATGAACTCTTTAAATTTAAAATTAGATAAAATTAGAAAAGATCATAGTGGAACAGTTAAAATTGGAATTCCTCCAATAATAATAAGTATATTTTTTAATAAACTTATTACTAAATTTATAGCGAAATATCCTGATATAAATATAGAAATAATTGAAGAAGGGGCAAATGTTTTAAAGTCGATGCTAAAAAAGAAGCAACTTGACTTTGCTATTTTAGTTGGTGAAAATAAAAGTGAGGATATTCTTGAATTTCATGAAGTAAGTAGTGATACTTTAGCAGCATTCATTAATAATTCTCATCCATATGCAACAAAAGATTCATTGTGTTTTACAGATTTAGAAACACAAAAATTAGTATTATTAAGTGATAGTTTTGTATTACATACTGTAATTTTAGATAAATTTAAAGAAAAGGGTATTGTACCTAATATTATATTCACATCTGGTCAATGGGATTTATTGACTCAAATGGTGCAAGATGAGTCATCTATAACTATCCTCCCTAAATCATTAGAAGGAAAAATTAGAAGAGATGCTCTTACTGTAAGAGATTTCGATCCAAAACTTGAGTGGACTATAGCATTATCTAAAAATAAAAATTCTATTAATACACCTGCAGCACTTCTTTTAGAAGAATTTATATATAAATTTTATAATAAATAGAACAAATATTTAAGTAGTAGTATGCATATGCTACTATTTTTATTTAGGATAGTGTTGTCAAATATTAATTTATGTTGTATATTAAATATAAATTATATAAGGAGGCTACAATATGAAATTAAATGGAAAAATTGCTGTTATTACAGGAGGGAGTAATGGAATTGGGTTAGAAATGGCTAAGCTATTTGTAAGTGAAGGAGCTAAAGTCATTGCACTTGATCTAAGTGAGATGCAGAAAAATTTTGCCGGAATTGAATTTATGAAATTAAATGTAACAGATTATAACGCGTGTGAGCAGGCTTTTAATTCAATTGTGGAGAAGTATGGAAAGATTGATATCTTAGTAAATAATGCCGGAATTACAAAAGATGGATTAACTGCTAAAATGAGTGAAGAGATGTGGGATGTTGTTATTGATGTGAATTTAAAGGGAGTTTTTAATTTAACTAAATTTGTTGGTCCACATATGCAATCAAATGGGCAGGGATCAATATTAAATATTTCATCTGTTGTAGGAGAGTTTGGAAATATTGGACAAGCTAATTATTCTGCAACTAAGGCTGGGCTTATTGGTCTTACAAAAACTTGGGCAAAAGAATTTGCTCGTAAAGGTGAAAATGTACGTGTAAATGCGATAGCTCCAGGGTATGTTATGACAGATATTTTAAAAACTGTACCACAAGATCTACTTGATAGTTTTGCTGCAATGACGATGCTTAAACGACTTGGACAGCCAGAGGAAATTGCAAAGGTTGCATTATTTTTAGTTAGTGATGATGCAAGTTATATTACAGGACAAACTATTAGTGCAAATGGAGGAATGAGGTTATAAAAACAAAAGGCGCTTAGCGTCTTTTTTTATATAAATATAACTTATAGATATATAAAAAATATGTATGTGAACTTTTTCACTTACTATTACTTTTAAATATAAAAAGGATTATAATAATATTAGAGGTGATTATATGAATTTTAATTTAAACGAACAACAATTATTAATGAAAGACTTGTTTGATGAGTTTTCAGAAAATATTGTGAAGCCAATTGCAGCAGAAATTGATGAAGAAGAAAGATTTCCGATTGAAACTGTTGAAAAATTTAAAGAGTATGGATTCTTAGGTATTCCTTTTCCAAAAGAATACGGAGGGAGTGGAGCAAGTGATTTAGAATATGCAATGTGTGTAGAGAGCTTATCTAAAAATTGTGCAACATCTGGTGTAATTGTATCTGCTCATACTTCACTTGGAGCAAATCCAATTATGATGTTTGGAAATGAAGATCAAAAGAAAAAATTTTTAACACCCTTGGCAACAGGTGAAAAGTTAGGAGCATTTGGATTAACTGAACCTAATGCAGGGACAGATGCAGCAGGACAACAAACATATGCAGTAGATGATGGAGATCATTATATACTAAATGGAAGTAAAATCTTTATTACAAATGGAGGTTATGCAGATATTTATATTATCTTTGCAATGACAGATAAAACAAAGGGTACAAGAGGTATTAGTGCATTTATTGTAGAATCTTCAATAGAAGGCTTTGAAATAGGAAAAAAAGAGTTGAAGTTAGGAATTAAGGGAAGTGCAACAACGGAGCTGATCTTTAAAGATTGTATAATTCCAAAAGAAAATCTTCTAGGAAAAGAAGGAGATGGATTTAAAATTGCAATGAAAACGCTCGATGGAGGAAGAATAGGAATAGCGGCACAAGCACTAGGCATAGCGCAAGGAGCGCTAGATGAGACTGTAAAGTATGTGAAAGAGAGAAAGCAGTTTAATCGACCACTAAGCGCATTTCAAAATACGCAATTTAAGTTAGCAGATATGGCAACTCAAATTGAAGCGGCAAGATTGCTTGTATACAAGGCGGCAATGCTGAAGTCAGAGAAAAAGTCGTATTCAGATGCTGCAGCAAAAGCAAAACTTTTTGCAAGTGAGACTGCAATGAAAGTAACAACTGAATGTGTACAGTTGTTTGGAGGATATGGATATACACGAGAATATCCAATTGAGCGAATGATGAGAGATGCAAAGATAACAGAAATATATGAGGGAACTTCTGAAGTACAAAGAATGGTAATTTCAGCAAGTTTACTGAAGTAAGGAGGAAGTTATGAAGATAATCGTATTATTAAAGCAAGTGCCTGATACAACAGAAATAAAAGTTGATTTTGAGACAGGTACATTAATAAGACAAGGTGTAAAAAGTATTATGAATCCAGATGATAAAGCTGGACTTGAAGAAGCTTTAAAATTAAAGGATAAATATGGAGCTCATATAACAGTTGTAACAATGGGACCTGCGCAAGCAACATATATGCTAAGAGAAGCATTAGCGATGGGAGCAGATGATGCAGTGCTATTAAATGATAGAAAGTTTGCAGGGAGTGATACTTGGGCAACTTCATCAATAATAGCAGGTGGACTCGTAAATATGGAATATGATTTAATCATAGCAGGACGTCAAGCTATAGATGGAGATACTGCACAAGTAGGACCACAGACAGCGGAGAAGTTAAATATACCACATGTTACATATGTAGAAGAGATTGAAAGTGTGGAAGATAATAGCATTACAGTTAAGAGACAATTTGAATTTGGATATCAAAGAATTAGGGTTGATTTTCCATGTTTAATAACAACGCTAGGAGAAATGAATACACCTAGATATATGCATACAGCAAAAATAGTAGATGCAATGAAATATGAAATAAAAATTGTAACAAGAGAAGATATAGTAGTAAATGATGAAGAGATAGGACTTAAAGGTTCTCCAACAAAAGTAAAAAGAACATTTACAAAAGAAAGTCAATCAAAGAGTGATCTAATAATGGTAGCTCCAAGTGAAGCAGCAAGTAAGATAGTTAGTGCACTAGATGTAAATAACATCATATAGGAGGCAAAGATGAAATTTAATGAAAATGCTAAGGATTATTTTGTATTTGTAGAACAAAGAAATCATAAGATAGAAGAAGTAAGTTTGGAATTGATAGGTGAGGCTAGTAAGCTTGCTAGTCAAGTAGGATATAAAGTAGTAGGAGTGCTACTTGGATATGATGTTGGAGAATTAAGTAAGGAATTAATTGCATATGGTTGTGATAAGGTAATAGTAATAGATGACAAGATGTTGAAAACATTTATTCCAGAAGCTTATACAAAAGCAATTAGTCAAGTTATAAATGAATATATACCTGACGCATTCTTTATTGGAGCAACAACAGTTGGAAGAGATATTGGACCAAGAGTTGCAGGAAGGGTAGAAACAGGGCTTACTGCAGATGCTACAATTCTTGAGGTTGATCCTGAGAATGAAGATTCAAAGCTATTGTGGATAACTCGTCCGGCGTTTGGAGGAAATTTATTTGGAACGATTATTTGCCCAGATCATCATCCACAAATGGCGACAGTACGTCCAGGAGTATTATTAAAAAATCATTATGATAAAGAAAGAACTGGAGAAATATTAGACTATAAAGTAGAATTTAAAGAGTCCGATAAAAACGTTGAAATATTAGAAGAAGTAGAAAGAAAATTAGAAGGAATGGATATTACTACAGCAGAAATTATAGTATCAGGTGGACGAGGAGTTGGATCAAAAGAAAACTTTAGTTTACTTGAATCTATTGCAAAACAACTAGGTGGAGTAGTAGCCGGAAGTAGAGCTGCAGTGGATGCTGGATGGATTGCTAAAGAAAAGCAAGTAGGACAAACAGGAAAAACGGTAAGACCAAAAGTTTATATAGCATGCGGAATAAGTGGAGCTGTTCAACATGTAGCTGGTATGGATAATTCAGATTTAATAATAGCAATAAATAGAGATCAATATGCACCGATATTTGAAGAGAGTCATGTAAGTATAGTGGGAGACTTGTTTGAAATATTACCAGAGGTGGCAAATAAAATTGAAGCACATATAAATGCTAAATAGGAGTGATAGTTGTGAAAAAAGAATTTAACTTAAAAAATATATCTACACTTTTATTTGATGGTATGTCAATTAGTGTTGGTGGTTTTATGGCTAACGGAACTAGTGAGATAATTATAGATGAAATAGTTAAATCTGGTGTTAAGGATTTAACTATAGTATGCAATGATGGTGGTTATAGTGACTTAGGAGTTGGTAAATTAATTTCAAATGGTCAGGTTAAAAAACTTATTACTAGCCATGTTGGATTAAATCCAGTAGTAGGTCAATTGATGGTAGAGGATAAAATTGAAGTAGAACTTGTTCCTCAAGGAACTCTAGCAGAGCGCATTAGATGTGGTGGAAATGGATTACTTGGATTTTACACTCCTGTTGGAGTAGGAACTGAGGTTGAAGTTGGAAAAGAACTAAAAGATGAAAATGAAGTTAGATATATTTTTGAAAAGGCTTTGAAAACTGATTTATCTGTTTTACGTGGGAATGTTATTGATAAAAAAGGTAATATGACATATGCAAAGACTGGAAGAAATTTCAATCCTTTAATGGCAATGAATAGTGAAATAGTTATTGCTAGTGCAAAACGTGTTGTTGAAGTGGGAGAGATTGATCCAGATTGTGTAGTTACCCCTCATATTTTTATTGATTATATTATTGAGGAGGCGTTGTAATGGATGTAAAAGAGTTTATTGCAAGACGTGTTGCAAAGGAATTAAAAGATGGAGATGTTGTTAATTTAGGTATTGGATTACCAACTCTTGTTAGTAATTATGTTGAAGACAAAGATATTTGTTTTCAAAGTGAAAATGGAATGCTTGGTCTTGGACCTAGTGCAGATGAAAGTAATATTGATTATGATTTAACAAATGCGGGAGGTCAATATGTAACAGCTTCAAAAGATGCATGCTACTTTGATTCCTCAATGAGTTTTTCTATTATTCGTGGAGGTCATGTTGATGCAACTGTACTTGGTGCATTACAAGTAGATGGTGAAGGAAATATTGCAAATTGGATTATTCCTGGAAAAATGGTTCCTGGAATGGGTGGAGCAATGGATCTTGTTGTTGGAGCTAAAAAGGTAATTGTTTCAATGACTCACACTAATAAAGGAAAAGCAAAGATTTTGAAAAAGTGTAGTTTACCATTGACTGCTTCTAATCAAGTTAATATGATTATTACTGAAATGGCAGTATTTGAAGTTAAAGATAAGAAGTTATATTTAATTGAATATAATGATAAGTATACCATTGATCAAATAAAAAAAGATACAGAGGCAGAATTTATTATAAGTGATAATTTAAAAAAGATGGAGGTAGTATAATGAAATCATTGATAAGAGTGAGACTTAGTGCTCATGATGCCCATTATGGTGGAGGACTTGTTGATGGGGCTAAAGCTTTACAATTTTTTGGTGATGTCGCAACTGAACTTTTAATTAGGCATGATGGTGATGAAGGGTTATTTAAAGCTTATACAGATGTAGAGTTTATTGCTCCAATGTATGCTGGTGATTACCTTGAGTTTGAAGGTGAAATTACTAAAGTAGGGAATTCATCTAGAACTATGGAATTTACTGCTAGAAAAGTTATTGTTCCTAGAATTGATATTAGTGATTCTGCTTGTGATGTTTTGGAGGAACCAATTATTGTAGCAAAAGCTACGGGAGTTTGTGTAGTACCAAAAGATAAGCAACGTAAATAGTGGAGGAAATATGGAAAAATTAATTATTACAGCTGCTATATGTGGTGCTGAAGTTACAAAAGAACATACTCCAGCAGTTCCATATACAGTTGAAGAAAGTGTGCGTGAAGCAAAACTTGCTTATGAAGCAGGAGCATCAATTATTCATTTACATGTGCGTGAAGATGATGGAGTTCCAACTCAATCGAAAAAACGCTTTGAAGAAGTAATTAATGCAATAAGAAATGAAATTGGAAATGATGTAATAATTCAAGTGTCAACTGGAGGAGCAGCTTCAATGAGCATTGAGGAGCGAGTTGAATCAGTTGAATGTGATGTAGAAATGTCAACGCTTGATTGTGGAACACTTAATTTTGGTGGAAGTGAAATTTTTGTAAATACAGAAGATGATATTAAATTTGTTGCTGGTCTTCTTGAACAAAAGAAAATTAAGCCAGAATTGGAATGCTTTGAAAAAGGACATATAGATCTTGTGAAAAGATTACATAAAAAAGGAATTATTAAGGCACCAATGCATTTTAGTTTTGTTCTAGGTGTTAATGGTGGACAGAGTGGGGAGATGCGTGATTTTCTATTTTTAAAAGATAGTTTACCAGAAGGTAGTACATATTCTGTTGCTGGAGTTGGACGTTTTGAATTTCCACTTGCTGCTTACTCTATCTTAAGTGGTGGACATGTAAGAGTAGGTCTTGAAGATAATATTTATATTGAAAAAGGTGTACTTGCAAAATCTAATGGAGAACTTGTTGAAAAAGTTGTTAGACTTGCAAAGGAATTTGGAAGAGAAATAGCTTCCCCAAGTGAAGCAAGAAAAATTTTAGGCATGGAGGAGAAATAATGAAAGAATGTAAATTTGGAACACATAGAGTAATTGAACCAAAAAATGTATTACCACAACCAGCTATTAAAATTGATCCTAGTTTACCAATTACTAGTAATGAAATCTTAATTGACGTAGAAACACTAAATATTGATAGTGCTAGTTTTACACAAATTAAAGATGTTTGTGGAAGTAATGCTTCTAAAATGGAAGATATGATTTTAGATATTGTAAAAAATCGTGGTAAAATGCAAAATCCTGTTACAGGTAGTGGTGGAATGCTAATTGGAACGATTAAGGAAATTGGAGTAAATTTCCCTGATAAATCACTAAATGTTGGCGATAAAATTTGTACCCTTGTATCACTTAGTTTAACACCTCTTGTAATTGATAAGATAAAAAAGGTTAATATGGATACTGATCAAGTTGATATAGATGGTTATGCAATTCTTTTTGAAAGTGGTATCTACGCAGTTATACCAAAAGATTTACCAGAAAAATTAGTGCTAGCTGCTCTTGATGTAGCTGGAGCTCCTGCTCAAGTTGATAAGCTTGTTAAAAAAGGTGATAGTGTAGTGGTTATTGGGGCTGCTGGTAAGAGTGGAATTTTATGTACTTATCAAGCTAAACAAAATGCTGGAGAATCAGGAAAGGTTATTGGAATTGTTTACAATGAAGATGAAGCAAATTTACTAGAAGAATTAAAATTTGCAGATGAAGTAATCATAGCAGATGCTACACAAGCAATTGATGTATATAATAAGGTTCTTGCAGTAAATAATAATGAACAAGTTGATGTTACTATTAATGTTGTAAATGTTGAAAATACTGAAATGGGAAGTATTCTAATTACTAAAGATAGTGGAGTAGTTTACTTTTTCTCAATGGCTACTTCATTTACAAAAGCAGCTCTTGGAGCTGAAGGTGTAGGTAGTGATGTTACAATGATTGTTGGAAATGGTTATACTAAAGGGCACGCTGAGCTAACTATTGATATTGTTAGAGAGTCTGAAAAAATTAGAGATTTATACGCTAAAAAATACTTATAATGGAGGAATACTATGCTAAAAATGAATGATGCGTATGTAGAACGCAGAAAGAAATTTTACCCGAATGTTAGTGATGAGCAATGGAATGATTGGAAGTGGCAAGTGAGTAATCGTGTTACTACACTTGAAGAATTAGAAAAGTTTTTACCTAATTTAACTGATGAGGAAAAAACGGGGATTACTACAACACTTGAAAAATTTAAAATGGCAATTACACCATACTACATGACAATGATTGATCCAAATAATCCTAACTGTCCAATTAAAAAAATTGCTGTACCTAGTGGAGCAGAAGCAATTAAAGGAGCACATGATCTTGATGATCCTCTTCATGAAGATGGAGACTCTCCAGTTCCAGGTCTTACACATCGTTATCCTGATCGTTGCTTATTATTAATTACAGATATGTGTAGTATGTACTGCAGACACTGTACAAGAAGAAGAATGGTAGGGGAAAATGACAGTGGATCAATTAATTTAGAGAATGTTGATAAAGCTGTTGAATATATTATGAATCACCCTGAAGTTAGTGATGTAGTTGTATCTGGAGGAGATAGTCTTCTTGTTAGTGATGAATTACTTGAAACAGTTTTAAAGAAACTTCGTAGTATTCCTCATCTTGAAGTAATTCGTTTTGGTAGTCGTGTACCTGTTGTTATGCCACAAAGAATTACTGATTCATTTATTGAAATGGCAAAAAAGTATCATCCAATTTGGTTTAATACTCATTTTGATCACAGCGATGAAATTAGTACAGAGTCATACGAGGCAATTCAAAAGCTTGTAAATAATGGATTCCCAGTTGGAAACCAAACAGTTTTACTTGCTGGGGTAAATGATTGTGTTGGAACAATGAGAAAGTTAATGAAGGATTTAATTGCGATGCGTGTTAAACCTTATTATATTTATATTTGTGATTTAAGTAATGGAATAGAACATTTTAGAACTCCAGTTTCAAAAGGGATTGAAATAATGGAAGGTCTTCGTGGACATATTAGCGGTTTAGCAATTCCAACATTTGTTGTTGATGCACCTGGAGGAGGAGGAAAGACTCCTGTTATGCCTCAATATGTTATTAGTCAAACTCCAAATAAAGTAGTTTTAAGAAACTTTGAAGGAGTAATTACTACGTATTATGAACCTGAAAATTACAAGGAAAGTTGTGATTGTGAACATTGTAACCCAAGTAAAGAAGTGGGAGTTATGAAGCTTTTAAGTGGTCAACAAATGGCAATAGAACCTGAAGGTCTTGAACGAAAAGAGCGTAATAAGTAATGATTTCAAAAGCAATTATTGGAATATGTAAAAATGCTGGGAAGACTACAGTTTTAAAGCATCATTTAAGAAATAGTGATATAAATTATGCTATAACTTCTATTGGTTTAGATGGTGAAAGTCGTGATCAGATTTTTAATAATAGCAAGCCAAGAATTTTTGTAAAAGAGAATACAATAATTGCGACATCTATTAATTCGCTAAAAAAAAGTGATGTAACTTATGAGGTGCTCAATATGACAAATATTATGACACCTCTTGGTTATATTGCTATTGTAAATACTTTATCTGCTGGATATGTTGAAATTGCAGGAACTTCTAATGCAAGTGATTTATTATATATAAAAAATTGGGTGAATAAACATACAAATACTGATATACTATATATTGATGGAGCACTTAGTCGCAAACAATTTTCCAGTATAGATTTTATTGATGAAGTAGACATTGTAATAGGTGCTGCTTTTAATCAAAATATGGCAAAAACATTAGACGAGGCTATTTTATGGAATAGGTTATATTCAATAAAAAAATATGATTTTAATCCTGGAAGTTTCAATGTAATTATTAATGATAAAAAATACAAATATGATTTTATAGATGTAGAAACACTTTCACAAATTGTTGATGTTTCTACAAATTTTGTTTTTTTAGATTGTATAATTACTTCAGATGCATTTAACTATATTTTGACATGTAGCAAACAAAACAAAATAAAATTAGTAGTTGAAAATTCAAATAAGTTATTTATTAATTTAAATGATTTTAATAAATTGTTGAATTCAAATTTAGAATTGTTTGTGAGAAAAAAAATTAATATTAGTGGGATTTATATAAATCCATATGGGTATGGATTTAGTTATGACAGTGATGAATTTAAAACTAGTGTAGAAAATATTTTTAATTATGAAGCAATTAATGTAGGTGAGCAAAGTGAAAGTTGATTTAAATCAAATCGGAGTTAAGCATTTTTTAGATAAGGTAGATTGCAAAAGTCAGTATGGTAAGCTTGCTTTAAAGAATTTAAAGCAACTAAATAATACTGATATTTTAGCTAAACAAAAGTTGTTGCTTGAGGTCATTAATTTAGATATGGAAATTAAAAATAATGCTAGAAATATTTTATCAAATATAAAAAATATTACTTTAATTTTAAAAACCATTAAAAATAAGACTAGTGTTGATATTGTTGATTTACATGAAGTTAAAACTCAAGCTATGCATGTAAAACAGTTAGAAAAATTATTTGATCAAAAAATGTTCGATTTTAATGATATAGATGAAATTATAAAAATTCTTGATCCAAATAATGAAAATAAATATTCTTTTCGTTTATATGAATGCTATGACAGTGAATTGGCACAAATAGTTAAACAAAAGCGAGAAATTGAGCATCGCTACTATAATAGTGATGTTGAAATGAAAGAATCTATTATGCAAGAACGTGATAAAATTGTCTTGGCTGAAAAAATTAGAATGGAAGTTGTTATTCAAAAGATTGTAAATAGTCTTGCAATACATATTGATAAAATGATTCATAATTGTGAAATTTTAACTGAGTGTGATTTAATGATTGCAAAATCTATTGTGTATGTTAACTATCAGTATTGTATTAGTGAGTTTGCTGATAGTTTTGATATTAAAAAAAGTTTTTTTCCACTTGTTAGTGATGAAGTTAATAACTACACACCGCTTAGTATTAAATTAGAGCGAGGATCTACGTTAGTTGTTGGAGCTAATATGGGGGGAAAAAGTACAATATTAAAAAACCTTGCGTTTAATACTTACTTGGTTAACTATGGATTTTTACCACTTGCTGAAAAATTTGTCATGCCTAAGATTAATAATATAATATTTATGCAAAGTTTTGAAGATACAGCACATGGTCTTAGTAGGTTTGGTAGTGAGATAAAGATGCTTAATAAAGCATTGGATAGTTTAGATGAACAAACACTTTTTTTAATTGATGAATTTGCTTCTTCTACTAATCCAAGTGAAGGATATTTATTTGTTAAATCACTTATTAATTATTGCAGTAATATAAAATCTTATACAGTTCTTACTTCTCATTATGATAATTTAAGTAAAGAGTGCGAAACTTATGTTGTTTGTGGAATTAATGAAGATAATTTAGATAGCAATTTAAATTTGAGTGATTTAATGAATTACGAGATTGAAAAGACAATTGATAATGCCATTCCAAAACAAGCGATGATTGTCGCTAAATATATGGATGTGAATAATGAATATTTGAATATTTTAAAAAATAACTATAAAAAGGAGGAACAGAATGAAGTTAAAGATTAATCAAGATAAAATTGATAAAGCTAGAAAGTATGCTCGTGTTATTGCTGATGATACACAGGAATTTATTGATAAGCACACAACAGTAACAGTGGAGCGTGCAATATGTAGATTGTTAGGAATTGATGGTGTAAGCAGCAATGAAGTACCTTATCCAAATATAGTAGTAGATCACTTAGTAGAAAAAGGTTTAGCAGGAGATGGAGTTTCTTATCATATCGGTAATACAATTTATGAAACAGGTCTTACACCTCAAGAAATTGCTGAAAAGATTGATAAAGGAGAAGTAGATTTTAGTAACTTTAAACGTAATGATGAATTTGTTACTAGAAGTGAGATTAAAAGATATGTTGAAGGCAGTTTAAAGAAAATTCGTGCTAATGTTGAAAAGCGCAATGAATACTATGAGAAGTATGGAAGAAAAGATGGACCACTTTTATATTTAATTGTTGCAACTGGAAATATATTTGAAGATATTTCCCAAGCAAAGGCTGCAGCTAGACAAGGTGCAGATGTTATTGCAGTAATAAGGACTACAGGCCAATCATTACTTGATTATGTTCCATATGGTAGCACTACAGAAGGCTTTGGCGGAACTTATGCTACACAAGAAAATTTCAAACTAATGAGAGCGGCACTTGATGAAGTTGGAGAAGAGCAAGAGAAGTATATTATGCTTGTTAATTATGCTTCAGGGCTTTGTATGCCAGAAATTGCAGCAATGGGTGCGCTGGAACGACTTGATATGATGCTTAATGATTCTCTTTATGGAATATTGTTTAGAGATATAAATATGCAACGTACATTTGTAGATCAAAGCTTTTCACGTTTAATTGATGCGTATGCCGAAATTGTTATCAATACAGGAGAGGATAATTATTTAACGACTGCTGATGCTTATGAAGAGGCACATACAGTTTTAGCTTCTCAGTTTATAAATGAACAATTTGCATTGAAGGCACATTTAAAAGAAGAACTTCAGGGGTTAGGGCATGCATATGAGATTAATCCCGAGCTTGAAAATAGTTTTTTATATGAACTTGCTCAAGCTCAAATGG
>JBKEBI010000023.1:0-60018 GCA_047973085.1 Bacilli bacterium
CTTAAAGAAAATGGCACAGAGGGTATAGGAAATATTAGTGAAATATGCATATAAATATAACAAAAGCATTGGAATTCATCCACATAGGATAAATATCAATGCTTTTTGTCTACAGTCTGAAATCTCTAACTCTATTATAAGAGTTAGAGATTTTTTTAAAAATTAAAATAGGAGGGTTTATGAAAAAATTTTTTAAAATTTTAATGGTGGGGTTATTATTACCTACTATGTTTATGTCTTTTGAAGAGGAAGTTTATGCCGAGGAAGTCTATACAATTAAGTTTGTTGATGCAGGGTGGGATAGTGTTAAGTTACATTCTACAATTGCTGGAATTATTGCAGAATATGGGTATGGATATGATTGGGAATTAATTCCTGTTTCTTCATCTGTAGGAGTAGAGTCTGTAAAAAATAGTGAGATAGATATAAATATGGAAGCTTGGACTCAAAATATGGCTACATATGCATCTGATATAGAACAGAATAATTATCAAGAATTATCCACTAATTTCAATGATAACAAGCAAGGTCTATATGTTCCTAGATATGTTATTGAAGGTGATAAGGAGAGGGGAATAGAGGCTCTTGCACCAGATTTAAAAACTGTAGAAGATTTAAAAGATTACGCCGATATTTTTGTTAATCCAAATGATAAAAATAGGGGAGCAATTTATAATGCTCCATCAGGGTGGTTAGTTGCTGATGTGATAGATAATAAGTTTAATTATTATAATTTAGGGGATAATTATGATTTAGTTTCTCCAGGATCAGATTCAGCGCTGTCTGGAATTATTTCTTCAGAGTATAATAATGGAGAAGCTTTTGTTGCGTATTATTGGGAGCCAACATGGGTAACTGGTAAATATGATTTAGTACTACTTGAGGATGCAGTATATACTACAAATGATGATTACTTACTTGGAAAAACAGAGTTTCCACAAATTGATGTAACAATTACTGCAAGTAATGATTTTGTGAATAATCATGAAGAATATGTAAAGTTTTTAGAAAATTATGAAACTTCTAGTGAATTAACAGAAAGTGCACTAGCATATATTGAAGAAAATTCTGCTACAATTGATGAAGCAGCTATTTGGTTTTTGAAAAATAATACTGAACTACTTGATGAATGGTTAGACCCAGAAATTTCAAATAAGGTTAAAGTAGCAATAGGTGAAATGGATGAAGGCAGTAGAGATGATAAGTATATATATTATGATAAAGATTCGAGTTTTCCATTTAGGTTTGGAACAAAACTATTTGGTGAAAACTTTTCCAAAATAGATTCTATATTTAATAATATAGATAAGATTTTTGGAGGAGTGTTTGATACCATTAAAGGGTTTTTAAATGGATTTATTTCGATTGTTTATAAAGTTTTAGAACTTATTCCATGGTGGCTATTTATTGGACTAATTTTTCTAGCTAGCTACTTTACTAGTAAGAAATGGCTTACTTCTCTTATTTTTTCAATCCTAGTAATGTTTATTGGCTTTGTAGGTCTTTGGGATTTAATGAATAAAACTTTGTCAATTGTCATTGTAGCAGTTATAATCTGTGTAGTACTCGGGTTTCCAATTGGGATATTAACAGCTTCTAATGATCGTGCAAGTACAATTATTAGACCAATTCTTGATACGATGCAAACAATGCCAATTTTTGTATATTTAATCCCAGCAATTATATTCTTTGGAATTGGTGAAGCACCTGCAGTAATTGCAACAGTAATTTATGCAATCGTACCTATTATAAGACTTACAGAACATGGTATAAGAACAGTAAGTAAAGAAGTAGTAGAGGCCTCACGTGCTTTTGGAGCAACGTATTTTCAAACACTATTTAAAGTTAGAATTCCTCAGGCATTACCAACAATAATGACAGGAGTAAATCAAACATTAATGATGGCGATGGCAATGGTTGTTACATGTTCAATGATAGGTGCAGCAGGTCTTGGTATGGAGGTATTATATAGTGTAAACCGTATTGAAATAGGTAGGGGGTTAATATCTGGTACAGCAGTTGTTATTCTGGCAATCGTACTAGATAGAATAACTCAAAAAATCTATGTTGGGAGAAGTGGTAATAATGAGTAAGGCTATTATGAAAGTTGAAAATATTTCAAAATTATATGGTTTAAAGAAAGAAGATGCACTCATACTTTTAAATAAAGGATTTTCTAAAGAGGAAGTACTTGCTAAAACAAAGGTTACTGCAGCACTATATAATGTTTCTTTTGAAGTTAACAAGGGGGAAGTTTTTGTAATAATAGGGCTTTCAGGTTCTGGTAAATCTACTCTTGTAAGATGTTTAAATCGTCTTATTAAACCAACGAGAGGTACAGTTTATTTTAACGGTAATAATGTTAGTAAATATAATAAAAAAGAACTAAGAAAGTTTAGAACTAATCATGTTTCAATGGTTTTCCAACACTTTGGAATTATGGACCATCGTGATGTAGTTGGTAACGTTGAATATGGAATGGAAATAAAAAGAATTAGAAAAGAATAGCGAAGAAATAAAGCAATGGAAATGATTGATATAGTAGGACTTGGTGGATATGAAACATCTTTTATTAATAATTTATCTGGAGGAATGAAGCAACGTGTTGGAATTGCTAGAGCACTTGCAACAGATTCAGATATTCTGCTTATGGATGAACCTTTTTCTGCTCTAGATCCACTTGTTAGAAAAGACATGCACCAAGAACTTTTAAGTATACAAAAACAATTCAACAAAACAATTATTTTTATTACTCACGATATAAATGAAGCTTTTAAAATAGGAGATAGAGTTGCTATAATGAAAGATGGAAAACTTATTCAAGTAGCTACACCTGAGGAAATGATTGAAAATCCTGCTACTGAATATGTTAGCAAGTTTGTTGAAAGTGCTGATAAATCAAAGGTATTGCAACTGTATCAAATTATGATACAACCTGATTTTTTAATTAGGGGAACGGAAAATATAAATGAAGTTGCTAGTTATATGAAGGTAAATAAAGTTAAATATACATTTGTTATTGATGGAGATAAGAGACCTCTTGGTGCAATAACATATGCCAATGTTTTAAAGGCAAAAGAAGAGGGGCTGTTGTTAGCAGATATTATTGATAAAGAGATACTTTGTGAAAATGAAGAGCTATATGTAAATGATGTATTTGAACTTGCTGGAACTTCAAAATATCCACTTGTAATAATAAAGGATGGGAAGTTTAGAGGGATTGTAACATATGAAACAATTCTTGCATCATTAGTTTAATAATTTAAAACTTTTGGTTTATGGCCAAAGGTTTTTTGCTACAATGATTTTTGTATTAAAATGTGTTATAATATACTATAGGTGATTGGTATGAAGAATAAGAAAAATATTATAATTATTGGAATTGTAGTTACCATTTTAGGAATGGGTTTTTATTTTAATAGAAAAGAAGAGTATCAAATAACAAAGCTAACATATTTTGAATATTTTGATACAATTATTGAGGTTTCAATCTATGAAGAAGTAGAAGATAAAGAAGAACTTGATGATCTAGTAAAGAATGAATTAATAGATATTTATGAAATGACAGATGCTTTTAATGATCATAATAATGAAGGACTTTATACATTGAATAAAGAGGGAAGTGTTGATAATGAAAGACTTGCAGGTCTTATTCAATATGCTATAGATTATTATAATAATTATTCTAATCAGTTTAATATTGCACTTGCTCCTGTAATTGATATTTGGAAAGAAGCGTTAGAGGAATGTAATGAAAATAATAATTGTAGTGCTCCTAGTGTAGAAGAGCTTGAAAATGCTGGAAATATAAATGCAAGTGATGTTATTGTTGATGGTTCAACTGTTACAATTGAAGAGAAAATGAAGATAGATTTAGGAGCAATTGCAAAGGGGTATTGTAGTGATGAATTAGTAAAATTGTTAAAAGCTAATGGCTATGAATATTTCTTAATTAATGCAGGAGGAAATATCTATGGAACTACCAAACCTGATAAAGTTCCTTATACTGTAAGTGTGGTAGATCCAGTTGATACACAGTCTAGTTTTGTTATTTTCAATATTGAGAATAAGTCTGTTGTTACTAGTGGAGACTACGAAAGATATTTTGAGGTTGATGGTGTGAGATATAGCCATTTAATTAATAATGAAACATTATTTCCTTCAAACTATTTTCACAGTGTAACAATTATTAGTGATAAAAGCATAGATGGAGATATTTTATCAACATTGCTTTTTAATACTACATATGAAGAAGGACTTGAAATTGTTGAAAAAAGGGATGATATTGAAGCGGTATGGTATACAACTTCTGGTGAAATTTTAAAGTCAAGTGGGATTGATTCTTATGAAAAAAAGTGATGTTATGTTAGTTGTTATTCTAGTGATTTTAAATACAGTATTTTTGTTTAGAGTTATAGATTTTAGTAAATCAACAACTGCAAATGTATATTATGATAATCAGTTGATAATGGAGTTGGATTTAAAAGAAGATGGAGTTTATAAGTTAGATGGAGTAAATGGTGAAGTTGAAATAACAGTTAAAGATGGAAAAGTTGCAATTACTAAGGAGACATCACCATTGAATATTTGTTCAAAGCAAGGTTATGTTGATGTAGGAAATGTGCCTTTAATTTGTTTACCAAATAAGGTAGTTGTAGAAGGTACTTCTTCAGAAGTAGATGGTGTTGCAAAATGAGAAAAAATATTACTTTAATTATTTATATATCATTTGCAGTAGTACTTAGTGCAATTGAAACTGTTATTTTACCAACATCGGTGATTCCAGGGGTAAAGTTAGGGTTTGCTAATCTAGTTATTTTAGTTAGTTTGTATCAGTTTGGAATAAAAGAAGCGTACTTTGTATCGTTTATTCGAGTACTTATTGTAAGTTTTGTTTTAGGAAGTTTTTTAACTCCAACTTTTATGATTAGTATGGGTGGAATGATATTTTCACTTTTAGGACTTACAATTTTTTTTAAAGCCCAAAAATTTAGTATTGTTGGAGTTAGTATTATTGCTTCAGTTATGCATATTGTTGGCCAAGTTTTTTCGGTAATGATAATTATGAATTTAGATGCTATCATTAATGTTGCTCCTTTTCTGATTTATATTGCTATTTTAACAGGTGCAATTATTGGATATATTGCTAAAAGAATTTTAAGAGTAATTTCAATTAAGACGGAGGTAATTTATGAATTTTAAACCAACTATGTATATGGAAAGTATATATCATGTAGATTTTAATAAAATATATAGAATGGGATATCGTGTGTTGCTGATAGATTTAGATAATACACTAGTGCCTCATGATGTTGCGCATCCTACAAATGAGAGTATAAAATTGATAGAAAGCTTAAAGTCAATTGGGTTTGAAGTAGTTATCTTATCAAATAATAATGAAAAACGAGTATCGTTATTTGCAAAACCACTGAATGTAGAATACATGTACAGTACAAGAAAGCCACTAAAGTTTAAATATTTGAGACTTGTGAAAAAGCATAGTTATAACACAAGTGAGATTTTATGCATTGGTGATCAGATTATGACAGATGTATATGGTGCTAACAGACTGGGATATGCTAATATGTTAGTAGAACCACTAGCCAAAAAAGATATTTTATGGACTAAAGGCAATCGCTTGCTAGAAAAGCTTGTTTATAATAGTTTAGCTAAGAAGAATGAACTAGTTAGAGGAGAATTCTATTATGAATAAATGTAGTGGTTGTGGTGTAGTTTTACAAGTGAAAGATAAAGAAAAACTTGGATATGTAACTCAGAGTGCTCTAGACAAAGGTAATAGTCTATGTATGCGCTGTTTTAATATAGTAAATTACACAAAAAATATTAATAAAGACTATACAGATGAACAATTTATTGAGGTGCTAAAAAAAATTTCTACAGACAATCTAATTGTAATGATTGTAGATGTATTTGATTTAAATTCTACGCTTTTATCAAGTATAATTGAGGTGATAAAAAATCATGATATTTTACTTTTTGTAAATAAATTGGATATGTTACCAAATACTATAAATATTGATAAGCTTTTAAGTAATATTGTAAGAATGTATCAAAATTTAAATTTAAATATAGTTAATGGGACTTTAATTAGTGCAAAATATAATTTTAATATTGACTATGCAAAAGAATTAATTGATATGTATGCAGTAAATAAAGATACATATATTGTTGGAGTTAGTAATGTTGGAAAAAGCCAATTTCTTTCATCACTTTTAAAGGAGTGTGAGATAGAGAATGCCAATATAACAATTAGTCATTTTCCAGCTACAACAATTAATTCACTGAAATTTAAGTATAATAATAATTTTATTTATGATACACCAGGGGTAATTAATCGTAGTCAAATCATTCATTATATTAAAGAGAGTGATATTAAGTATTTGTACCCTAAAAAACTTGCTCAAAAAGTTTTTCAAGTAAAAGATGCTACAACAATTTTTGTATCTGGATATTTAAAGATAGATATAGAGAGTAAAAAGCGACTTTCACTTACATTGTTTTCAAGTGAGGAACTAAATATTCACCGTAGAAAAACAGTTGGTAGTGAAGACTTTTTTAAAGAGCATAGAAAAGATATTTTAGTCCATAATTATGTTGAAGATGATTTTAAAACAAAGGAAATAGCTTTGAAAAAAGATCAGGAAATAAGTGTTCATGGGTTATGTTGGTTTAAAGTAAATGAAGACTGTAAGATATCGCTGACATTAAATGAAAATGTTGGTATTAGTATTCGTGATAAGTTGATATAGAGGTGATACTATGAAACTTTTGGAAACAAAGAGATGTATTCTTAGAAATTTTCATGAAGACGACTTAGAAGATTTTTATGAATATGCAAAAGTAGAAGGGGTTGGTGAAATGGCTGGATGGACATTTCATAAATCTATTGATGAGTCAAAGAGAATTTTAGATATGTTTATTAATGAAAAGCATACTTATGCAATAGTTTTAAAGGAAACAGGTAAGGTTATTGGAAGTATTTCAAGAAAACAACCACCTAAACATTTAGAGAATTTAAATTGTACAGATATTGGATATACTATTGCTAAAGGGCATTGGGGAAAGGGCATTATGCCAGAGGTATTTAATGCATTTATTAAACATATATTTGCCAATACAGAAATTGAAATGATTACAGTGGAGCACTTTGTGACTAATAATCAGTCAAGGCGTGTTATAGAAAAGTGTGGTGGTGTATTCTTTTGTGATGATGAATACTACTCAGAAAGTATGAATAAGAAATTTAAAACAAAAAGGTATATAATAAAAAAATAAAATTATAATAAATAGGAGGCAGTTATGCTAAATCGAGAACAAATCAAATATTTGAGAAAATATGCACACAAATTAAAGCCAGTTTTTCAAGTTGGAAAAAGCGGAGAGAGTTTTGATCAACTTAATTCAATTGAGGAGTATTTAGCTATTCATGAGATTGTTAAAGTTTCAATTTTAAACAATGCTCCAGAAGAGAGAGATTACTATGTTGATGTATTAGATGAAGCTGGTTTTGAGATTGTAAATGTGATTGGAAAAACTATTACAATTTATAAGCATAGCGATAATGAAAATAAAAAAAGTAGGGTAAAGTTACCAAGATGAAAAAGGTAGCGTTATTTGGAGGTAGTTTTGATCCAGTTCATTTAAAGCATTATATGATTGTAGAAGAGCTTCTTGAGAATTTTGATGAGGTTTGGATAATTGTTGCTAAATCTTCACCATTTAAAAATAGGCATTTCACAAGCTTTAGTAATCGCTTTAAGATGTGCAAGATAGCTTTTAGCAATTTAAATGTAAAAGTTCTAGATATTGAAGAAAAATATGGATTTAAATATACTTATGATACAGTAAAGTTTTTAAAAGAAAAGTATGATGCTAGTTTTTACTTTGCTATTGGTAGTGATAATGAAAAAGATTTGGATAAATGGTATAAATATGAAGAATTAAAAAAACTTGTTGAGTTTGTTGTTTTTAAACGTACAACTATTTCTTCTACAATTTCAAGAATTACAAAAGATACAGGGATTGATTTAGTCAACCAGTATATTAAAAGTAATAATTTATATCAAAATGAGCTTGAAAGTGATTTTTTAAAACTAAGAGAAGTAGTAAGTGAGAATAGATATAATCATACAATATATGTGTATACTTTAATATTAGAATTAGCAACAATTCATAATTTAGATATAAAAAAATGTGCTCTATCTGCAATTTATCATGATTTTTATAAGGAATTAGCTAATAAAGAATATATTGAAAAATATAAGATAAGCTATCCTAAGTATAAAAACTTTAATAATAAAGTAATGCATGCAATAATTGCTGGAGAGATGCTTGATTTAGATGAGGAAGTTTTAGATGCTATCAAGTATCATACACTTGGAAAAGAAAATGCAGGAGTAATTTTAAAAGCTCTATATATAGCCGATTACTGTGAGAGAAGTAGAAAATATTTTGATGAAGTAAAATATATTCTAGACATAGCTTATATAAATTTAGATGAAGCATATATAGAAGCATTTACTAGACAAAGAGATGCTGTAATTAAAAAATATGGAAGAAATGAAGATGTAGAAAAGTTTATAAGAGGAGAGACTATATGAAAGAATTAGAACTAATTGTAAAAACGCTAGATGATAAGCTGGCAAAAGATATTGTAGTAATTAATGTTGCTGATGTTAATCCACTATGTGAATATTTTGTTATATGTACTGGTAATAATGAAAGGCATTTAACAGGGATAGCAAATGGTCTTAGAGAAGTTGCACTTGAAAAGGATTTAGATTTAAAGAGAATTGAAGGAAAAACTGGAGGATCTTGGACACTAGTTGATTTAACTGATGTTGTAGTCCATATTTTTAGTGAAGAAGGTAGAGAAAACTATAGTTTAGAAAGACTCTGGGGAGACCTTGAGACAGTTGATGTAGAAAAATTGCTGAAATAAGTGGCATCTGTACGTTTTTTAGTAAAGTTATTATAATATTAAAAGGAACCCTCTTGTTTATATAGAAAATATAAGCAGGAGGGATTTTTATGAAGAGGAAATATCTATCAATAGTAATAATCGGTTTGATTTTTGCTATGGTTGGAGTAAGTATTTTTAGTAATCAAGCTACTGAGGTAAATGCTGATAGCAAAAGCGAAAAAACCGAAGAAAAAGAGATAGTTACTGATATATATGTAGAGGTTAAGGGAGCAGTTAATAGTCCAGGAGTGTATAGTTTTAAAACCAATAGTAGAGTATTTGATGCAATAGATATTGCAGGAGGGCTTGCAAATGATGCCAATATTGAATACATTAATCAATCAAGAGTTTTGGAAGATCAAATGTTGATTGTAATAATGACAAATACTGAAATTGAAGCAGCAATAGCAAATCAAGAATTAGTTCAAAGACAATCGAGTGAAGTTGTTACTGCAACAACACAAAAAGAAATAATTGGGTATGATTCGTGTTATGGAGCAGAATCAAACAACTTAAATTTAGTTTCAATTAATAATGCAAGTAGGGATGAATTAATGACACTTTCAGGAATAGGTGAAGTAAAAGCTAATGATATTGTAAGTTATCGTGAAGCTAATGGAGGTTTTGGATCTTTAGAGGAGTTAATGGAAGTAAATGGAATTGGTGAAGCTACTTTTAATAAAATTAAAGCTGATATTACGCTATAGGTTATTATTTGTAGTTACAGTATTGCACTTAGTATTTTGTATTATTTATGTTAGATCATATACTCCTATAGAAAGCTATAGTTCTAAAAATTATATTATAAGTGTAGTGGAAAATAATGATTTATATATCCATACTACAAAAGATATAATATTTTATAGTGAGTCTAAATATAAGGTTGGCCAGCTTGTTAGTTATAGTGGTGAGTGTATTGATAATAAGCAAAGAAATTTCATTGATTTTGAGTACTCTAAATATTTAATATCTAATAATATTAAGTGTAGTATGTATAATCCTAGTGTAAAAGTGGAAGATAAAGTTAATGGATTTTATATTTTAAAAAATAATATAAAAAACAAAGTTTTAAAAAATGATGAACTACATTTTAAAAGAGCAATAGTATTTGGAGATAAAATTTTCATTAAGGAAAATAATGAGAATCTATTTTATAATATGCATCTTGCGCACTTACTTGCACTTAGTGGGATGCACATTTCTCTAATTACGATTGGTATTAGATTTGTGCTTTCTAAATTTATTGATATTAAAGAATATGTTGATATAGGAGTGATATTTGGAATTAGTTGTTACTGTTTGCTAATTGATTATTCGTATTCAGTAATCAGAACTTTTTTAATTTTGTATTTAGTCCTATTTTTTAATAAATTTAATATTAAATTAAATAAATTTACTATATTTCTTATAGTATTTAACATGGTATTACTCTATAATAAGTATGCAATATACTCCTATTCATTTATTTATTCTTTTCTATGTTATTTTATAATTCTTTTATGTAATAAGTATAAATATAATTTTATAAAAATGTATTCAATTATTACTCTTTTTACAATAGCAATAACAATCAATTTAAACAATCAAGTTAATATAGTAGGGCTTATACTTTCTCCAGTCATTACTCTTATTTTTGAATTGCTATATTTTCCATATTTATTAATAACAACAATACTATTGATTCCAGATACATTTACAAAATACTTCTTAAAGTTTCTAGATATTTTATATGCAGATAATTTCAATATTATTATAAAAGATATTCATTTCTTAAGTATATTTATATATTATATGGTTATTTATTATTTACTAACAATAAAGCGTAAAATTAATGCTTTATATGTATTGCTATGTGCATGTGTAATAGTTTTTCAATTTACATTTAAATATTCATCTATTACTTTGATATTTTTTGATGTTGGACAAGGGGATGCTATGCTTATTTCTCTTGACAATAATATTAATATTTTAATAGATGGTGGAGGAAATATTTTTGATGAAGAAAAGAGTGATAATATAGCTAAGTACACTATAATTCCTTATTTAAAGCAACAGGGTATTAAAAAGCTTGATTATATTATAGCAACTCATGGAGATATAGATCATATCGGCTCTTTTAACTATTTAATAAACAATTATGAATACGATAATATATTTATAAATTGTAACCAAGAAAATGAAATAGAAGAGAAGTTGAATGCAAAGCAGTTAAATAATTTAAATTTGAGTAGTAAAAATTACGAAATTGATTTTAGTTGCAAAGTTGAAAATGACGAAAATGAGTCAAGTATAGTTACCTTTGCAAGATTTTTTTCTACAACATTTTTATCTATGGGAGATTTAAGTTTTAATTATGAAGAATTATATGCTAAGTCTGCTGATATTTTAAAAGTGAGTCATCATGGGTCAAACACGTCTACTTCTAATGATTTTATTGAAATGGTTAATCCAAAATATGTTATAATAAGTGTAGGTAAAAATAGTTATGGTCATCCAAGTGATGAGGTATTAAATGTAGTGAAAGATTATGAAGTGTACAGAACTGATGTTTCTGGGGCAATTAAAATAACTATTAGTAAGAATGTAGTGATTGAAACCAAACTTGGAGAGTGATATTATGAATTTTATTATTAAATCAAATGTAGCTAATTTAATAGATAAACAGCTTAATGCTTTAGTTAGTAAATATCAAGAGAGTAGAGAAGTTGAAGTAATTAAATATGATATGGATTTAGTAAGCTTAGATGATATACTAGAGGAAGCTAATACCTATCCGATGTGGTCTGATTTTAAGTTAATTGTGTGTTATAACGCAAATTTCTTAACTTCTAAAGGAATTAATAATTCAGAATTTGAAAATGATTATGATCTATTGGAAGAATATATTGCTTCAAATAGTAGTTTTAGTGCAATGGTTTTTGTTTTGGGAGGAGATTTTGATAAGCGAAAAAAAATTTACAAATCTCTTTCAAAGACATGTAGAATTTTTGATTTAGATACCTTTGATAATCATAAAGTTGTGAAAATGGTTAAGAGTAGGCTTGAAAAAGAAGGGAAAAGTATTTCTGACACTAATGCAAAGTACATATGTGAGCGTCTAAATTACAATTTATCTTTAATTTTTATAGAGTTAGACAAATTATGTTTGATAGTTGAAGAGGAGTTTACTAAAGAAATTATTGATGTTTTAGTTAGCAGAACTATAGAGGATAATATTTTCGAGCTTACTACTGCTGTTATGAGTTGCGATGTTAAAAATGCGTATTCAATTTATAATGATTTAATAATGAATAAAGAAGAGCCAATTGCAATGGTTGCAATGTTAGCTAATCAATTTAGAGTGCTACTACAAGTAAAAGGCTACGCAAAACTAGGTATGTCAAAAAATGAAATTGCTTCTAGGTTAAAAATTCATCCATATCGAGTTGAACTTGCTCTTAAAAATAAAGAGTTTAATAAACAGAGGATTTTAAATTATCTTGATGAACTTTGTGATATTGATTATCAAATAAAAAGTGGAAGGGTAGATAAGTATGCTGCCTTGGAACTATTTTTGTTATCTCTTAATAGAACTTAATTTATGTAATTATAGGAATGGAATATCCGAGCGTGGTATGACTTCTGCTTTATACTGATTTTTAAAAAAGAGCATGCTGTGTTTGAATTTTACAAATTTGAGGATATTTATGTAAAGTCCAATATCATTGGTTATGGGAGTATAATATTTTTAGACAAATAAAAATCAATAGATGTAAGATACATCAAGTTTCACAAAAGCTAATAGATAAATTGTTAGATTTAAAGAAGAATGGCCAAAGTAAAAAATGCTACTAAGTATGAGATGTTTTAAAATTATGAATAAATATTTGAGTTATATAAAAAGACTAGCTCTAAATACAATTAAATATCGATAATAAGAATTTTATTATCAATTGTTTCATATGAAAATAAGCTATGACAGTGTAATCAATTAATAAGGATAATAACAATAAACTGGCAGTTCCAGGTATAATAGTAATATGACTTATACTTGTAAATATTGAAGTTTTTGTTAATGTGTATTTGGTTTCAAAGCTTGCTGAAAAATTAATGCAAAAACTAAATAAGCGATACAGGCTATTTTTTAGCTTGTATTTTTTTATTCTATTATTTAATTTATATTCAACTAAAATTAATACATACGGTTTTGGAAATGTAATTAAATCTAAGCAGAATGATGAGCTAGCTACAAATTATATGTATGATAGTAATAACAATTTAGTCAAAGTTATAAAAAGTAATACAACAGTTCAAGAATATAAATATGATAGTATGAATAACCCGGTTTATTTTGAAAATACTAATTCAATTACACATAAATATGAGTATGACAAAAGAAATAGACTAGTAGCAGAAATAGAACATGATGGAAGTAAAATAGAATTTGAATATGATAATGCAGATAATATTACAAAAGAATTAGCACAAAATTCAAGTAGAGTGCATACATACAATAAAACAGGAAACCTTGTAAAAACAGAATATGTAGAACAAGGACAAACATATACTACAGATATCAAATATGATAAATATAATAGAATAGTAGAAGTAGTAGATCCAAATGAAAATAAGGTAAAATATAGCTACGATAGTCAAGACAATAGAACTGCACTTACATACAGTGATGGAAGTAGACAAAGCTATGAATACAATGAAAAAGGAATTGTAGTATCTACTACAACAAGAGATGATATTGTAATAGAATTTGAATATGATAATAACTATAATCTTACAAATCAAAACTACAGTAATGGAGTAGAAGTAGTAGAAGAGTATGATCAAAACAATCAACCAACAAATACAATCTACACAAATGAAGGTAATGTAGTAGAGAGTATCACATATGAATATGATGAAGGTGGACGCTTAGTTCAAAATAATCGTGAAGTAGAAGGAAAGACCATAGAAAAGTCATATGAATATGACGAGTTAAATCAACTATCAAGAGCAGAATATAATATTCAAGATGGAATGATAGATACAAATATAATCTATGAATATGAATACGATAAATTAAGTAATAGAAGTCTAGAGAAAGTAACAACAGATGGAGAAGTAGAAGTATTTGTAGAAAAAACGAACAAAGTAGGACAAATAACATCAAGAAAGAGTGCAGAAGAAGAAATAACATATGAATATGATAAAAATGGAAATTTAGTTGAAGAAGTTTCAAAAGATGGTACAATAGAATATGAGTACAATGAATTTGGAAAACTTAGTACAACAACAAAAGATGGACTACGCTATGAAGACTATTATTATGATGGATTTGGAAATAGAGTAGGGAAAACAAGTTACAGCTACTATGATGAATATAGTGGAGCAAGAAAGGATAACTTGCAAAATCTAGAAGGAGCGCTAACAAAAGCCAAAGATGAAGGACTTGACTGTAGCAAAGAAGGGTTACAAGACCTAGAAACAGGGCTGACTAGTGATAAGCAATGTGAATTAAACACTACAGCAGGGCTTGGAGTAAACAGACTAGAAGTAGAATATGTAAATGATATAGGATATGAAAATGATATAGGATATGAAAATGCACTAGTACTAGAAGTAAAAGAAGAGTCAGAAATATATAACACATTCATCTATGAAAAACCACTAACATCAACAATAAATGAAGAAGTGGAAGTAAATGTACTAACAAGAAGTAATACAATAAATGCAAGAATAGGTGAAGAAGTAGTAGTACATGAATATGCAACAAATGGAGAAGAGTTAGAAGTAGTAAATGATTTTGAGATTGTAAATGAATTAGGATACAATGGAGAAATAGAAGATAACTTAAATATGCAATATTTAAGAGCAAGATACTACAAACAAGATAGTGCAAGATTCATGAGTGAAGACACATACAGAGGAGAAGTAGGAAGAGGACAAAGTCATAATTCATATATCTACACTGAGAACAATCCTGTGGAGTATGTTGATAAGAATGGTGAACAGATTGCAGATCCAGGTGATAGAGGAGGAACTATTTATTATGGATCAGGATTTCAGATAGTATCAAATGGAAATGGAACTGTAAGGATAAAATATGCAGATGGACTTGGACTTACTGGAGGTAGAGTAGTATCAGAAAATGCTCGAAAATGGCTTAAAGATAATGGCTACGACCATTTTGTAAATGGTGGATATTCTAAAAAATCGTATGATGATATAGCAAATGATGCATATACAGGAGGAACTATTAGAAAAGAGCCAACAGTTTATGGTGAATTGTATGGGTTATCAACAAATGATAGACTGTTTGTAGAAAAAGCTGTAATGTGTGATACATTAGAGGATAGTGGTTTAACTACTGAGGAAATCAAGTACGCTATTCATGAATATAGCTTGGAAGAATTGCAAAACTTTTTAGATAGTGGTTTAAGCTGGAGTGTGTGGTTGGATTGGCAGAATTCTAAATCAAGTGGTGGATTTGGTAGTCCTGTGGATTTCTACTATGGATTTGTTGATTCACTTGTAAAAAAAGTTAGTGATATAGCATCGCTGATAATGTCGCTACCTTACAATGATGTATTTGTAGCAGCTATGACTGCATTAGCTGCATCTTCAGTCGCTATTTATTCAGTAATTATTGCAATACAAGCAGCTCCTGGTATAGGACAAGTAATTAGTGCTATAGCTGGAGCAGTAGTAGTAATGTTTGCTGCAAAGGAGCTTATAAAGAGCATAAATCATGTATATGACATGGGATCATCATTTATGTATGCTGCAGGTTATGTTTCAATAGATATAGTGCTATTAGGTTTATCGATCAAAGCACTTAAGTCTGCTTTGAGTACCTTAAAAGGAAATGGTAGTGGAACAGGAGGCAGTGCTGTAGATGATGTAGTAGAGAGTGGGAGTAACGTTATAGTAAAAGCTGGTGATGTTACTCCAAAGGGTTAAAGTTCACAAATCATGCAGCAGATAAATTTAATAGCATAGATAACTTAACTACCGGTGCAGTAGATGATATAATTAGTGCTCCTGAAATAAAAGTATTAGATACTAATACAGGAAACATAAACACCTACAAAATGACCAGTGCATCATCATCAAGTTATACAAGAGTAACTATTCCTTCTGATGGCGGTAAAAGAATAATATCTGTAGGGTTTAATCCAATGAAAGATATTCAAAAATATATAGATAATGGAAGATTTATTGTAAAATAGGGAGGTGAGTAAAATGGCAGTTTTAACATATGAAAACTTATTAAAATTAATTGAAGATAATCCTGAGTACATTAATTATGATGAGGATATAAGTCCTAAAAGTAATTTAGTTATCATTTTTGATGAATCATCAAAATGTAAAAATATCAGTGACTTTTCATTTGCTGAAGGTAGTATTTTAATGGATACAGGTAGTCGTGAAATGATTATAAGTGGATCAGATAAAGGGACAATTAAATCAATAGAATTTAATTAGTGGAGATATCAAACTTTAGTTAATATGTATTTGAGTTACACAAAATATGAGCCTTGTACTTTGTGCTTGGCTCTTTTCTTTTACAAGATTTTTTAATGATTGATTTACTTTTATTAATTTAATTATTACTAACAAGTTAATTAATTATATTATTTATGCTTAATTAGAATTACAATAAATTTTGTAGTTATTAAAAACTAAGTAGTATTTTTTGCTTTTGATGATGTATTATATTCAACTTGAATTGATTCAACAACTTAAACATCTAATTAAGCATTCTTACAAATAAATAATTAAACTCCAATATTTAAAACTATATTTAGACTATTGTTATCTTTAAATATTGGAGCATAAATAAAGCCATATGGAAATTTCTCAATTTAATTACTTTGAGATTTGTAATGCACCCCAAAAGTTGGACAACCAACTAAGGGGTGCTTTAATATGGCAAAATATAAAAAAAGTTTTAAATTAGACGTTGTAAAATTTTACGAAGAAAATGGGACAAATTGCACTTTAAGAGTGTATAATATTAGTAACACAGCACTACGAAAGTGGTTGCGCGACTATAAGGAAGGGACATTTATGAGAAAATCAACTAAGACATATACTATTGACGAAAAATTAGAAATTATTAATTATTATCGAAATAATGGTCAAGTAGCTACTGTTGATAAGTACAACATCTCAAAGTCTGTATTTATGAAGTGGGAACGAATTTTGATCGAAGATGGAGAAAAAGCACTCGGATTAGAAAGAAGAGGAAGACCAGGAAAGTCACATGTCAAAAAAACTGTAAATGAAGATGAAGATCTCCTTAAAGAAGTACAACGATTAAGATTGGAGAATGCATACTTAAAAAAGTTGAGTACCTTAGACCAAGAAAAGCAAAAGAAAAAGTAGCAGCAATACTTAGTCTAAGGGATCACAAAGATTTTGACTTAAATATACTATTGGATATTGCATGTTTAGCAAAATCAACATATTACTATCATTTAAATAAAGTGCAGTGTGATATTGATGAATGTAATGTTAAGGATATTATTACTGAGATATGTGTAAAGCATAAGTTTAGATATGGTTACAGAAGAGTTACAATGGAACTACGTAACCAACACAATATTATAGTCAACCACAAGAAAGTACTTAGGATAATGAAAGAATATAATTTACTTGCTAGACGAAAGAGGAAGACAAGATACAGTTCATATAAGGGAAAAGTAGGAACTGTTGCTAATAACTTAATCGATAGAAACTTCTCGGCAGATAGACCCTATGAAAAAGTATGTACGGATGTTACTGAATTTAGAGTTGGTGAGTGCAAATTGTACTTGAGTGCAGCAATAGATTTATACAGTAGAAAGATAGTTGGATATAGTGTTGGTAAATCACCAACTGTTAATTTTGTTTTAAGTAGTATTAGATGTTTTATAGACAATGAGCATAAAATGATAATTTATAATGATCAGGGTTTTCAATATCAGAATAAATTATATCAAAACTTACTTCTTAAAAATAACTGTGAAATTAGTATGTCTAGAAAAGGAAACTGTTTAGATAATTCCCCAATAGAAAATTTCTTTTCGATACTAAAAAATGAAATGTATCACTTTAATAATTTTAAAAACATTGAAGAGTTAACAGAGGAAATAAATAAGTATATAAAATATTATAATGAAGAAAGAATTTCTTTGAAAATAAAAGGAATGACACCAAGTAAATATTTGGAATCATTCCAGTTAATCAATTAAATTTTGTCCAACTTTATGGGTTCACTACACTCAATGATTTTTTATAAGCTTGCAACTTTTTTAGCAAGTCTTGCTTTTTGATTAGCAGCAAAGTTCTTATGAACTATTCCTTTGCTAATAGCTTTATCTAATTTTTTATAAGCAACTTTTAAGTTTTCTTCAGCAACAGCTTTATCGTTTGATGCGATTGCAGCTTCAACACTTTTAATTGCAGTTCTCATACTAGACTTATAAGAAGAAGTATATTGTCTTCTTTTATTATTTGTTTTTACTCTTTTTGCTTTACTTTTAATGTTTGGCATTTATCTCACCTCCTGTATACGCACTATTTATTGTAGCAAATAATATGTTAAAAATCAATAAATAATTATAATAAAAGGTATAAACTTTGCTTTTATACTATAAGTTGTTTAATAAAGCGGTTTTTTATGGTAAAATATACTAGTATTTAGAAAGAAATGGTGATACTTAATGAGTCAAAATAATATTAGAAATTTTTCAATTATAGCACATATAGATCATGGAAAAAGTACATTGGCAGATAGAATTTTAGAATTCACTGGTAATGTTACTTCACGTGAATCAAAAGATCAAATTTTAGATTCAATGGATATAGAACGTGAACGTGGTATTACAATAAAGTTGAATGCTGTACAGCTTGAATATAAGGCAAAAGATGGGGAAACATATCTGTTTCATTTAATCGATACTCCAGGTCATGTTGATTTTACTTATGAAGTTAGTAGAAGCTTAGCTGCATGTGAGGGATGTTTACTCGTTGTTGATGCTGCACAAGGCATAGAAGCGCAAACACTTGCAAATGTTTATTTGGCATATGATAATGATTTAGAAATTGTTCCTGTAATTAATAAAATTGATTTACCTGCAGCGGAGCCAGAGCGTGTACGTGAGGAAATAGAGAATGTTTTAGCTATTGACGCAGAAGATGCAGTTCTTGCTAGTGCTAAAAGTGGAATTGGAATTGAAGACATTTTAGAACAAGTAGTAAAGAAGATTCCACCTCCACCAGGAGATGCATCTGCTCCGTTGCAAGCATTGATTTTTGATAACTATTTTGATCCATATCGTGGAGTTATTGCTAGCGTATGTATTAAGAATGGGCGTGTTAAAAAAGGTGATAAAATTCGTATGATGGCAACTAATGCTGAGTATGAAGTTGTTAGTGTAGGAGTATATACTCCATTTGAAAAAGAGAAAGAAGAGTTAGTTTGTGGAGAGGTTGGTTTCATTACTGCTAGTATTAAATCAATTGATTCAACAAGAGTAGGGGATACAATTACGCTTGTGAATAATCCTGCTACTACTCCACTTGAAGGTTACCGCAAAATGAATCCAATGGTGTTTTCGGGTCTTTATCCAATTGATTCTTCACAATATGTTGATTTACGTGAAGCTTTGGAAAAACTAAATTTAAATGATGCTGCTCTTGAATTTGAACCAGAAAGTTCTCAAGCATTAGGGTTTGGTTTTAGATGTGGTTTTTTAGGACTTTTACATATGGAAATTATCCAAGAACGTATTGAGAGAGAATTTAATATTCCAATCATTACTACTGCTCCATCTGTTGTGTATCATGTTTATACAACTGATGGCAATATGATTGAAGTTGCAAATCCTTCAATGATGCCAGAAGTTCAAAAAATAGATCATATTGAGGAGCCGACTGTTAATGCTACCATTATTGTTCCTAATGAATATGTTGGTAGTGTTATGGAACTTTGTCAAAATAAGCGTGGAGAATTTAAAAATCTTTCCTATATTGATAAGATTCGCGTGGAGATTTCCTATATTATGCCACTTGGTGAAATCGTATTTGATTTTTTTGATAAATTAAAATCTAGTACTAGAGGATATGCTTCACTTGACTATTCTTTGAGTAAATATAAAGAATCTAAGTTAAATAAAATGGATATTTTACTTAATGGTGAAAAAGTAGATGCATTAAGTATTATTGTTCATAAAGATTTTGCATATGGAAGAGGAAAAGCGATTACAGAAAAGTTAAAAGAAATTATTCCAAGACAGCAATTTGAAGTTCCAATTCAAGCTACGCTAGGTAATAAGGTTGTTGCTAGAAGTACAATTAAAGCACTTAGAAAAAATGTTATTGCTAAATGTTATGGTGGGGATATTTCTCGTAAGAAAAAGCTTCTTCAGAAACAAAAAGAGGGTAAGAAGCGTATGAAGGCTGTTGGAAGTGTGGAAGTACCGCAAGAAGCATTTTTAGCTGTGCTTAGTGTTGATGAATAGTATTTACATTCATATTCCATTTTGTGATAACTTATGTAATTATTGCGATTTTACCAAAGTTTTAAATTATAAAAACTTCGTAAGAAACTATCTAGATATGTTAGAAAGTGAAATAGTGCAAATATATCAAAATGAAAGCATTAAAACATTGTACATAGGTGGAGGGACTCCGTCTGCCATGTCTATAACAGAACTAGATAAATTATTTGAAATTATAGATTGTTTTAATCTTTCTAGTGATTGTGAAATAACTTTTGAAATGAATATTGAAAGTACTACAGAAGAAAAGCTCAACTTACTCTATAAAAATGGAGTCAATAGAGTTTCTTTTGGTGTCCAAACTTTTAATAACAAGCTTCTTAAAGAACTAAATAGATTTCATAGTGGAGAAAGTGCAGTAGCTATAATTGAATGTGCAAAAAAAATTGGGTTTAAAAATATTAATATAGATTTGATGTTTAATCTACCTAATCAAACTATTGAGAATTTAGAGAATGATTTAAAAGTATTTAAAAGTCTAGAGATTAGTCACCTTTCAATTTATTCACTAATTTTAGAAGAAAAGTCCGTGTTTGGGTTTAGAAATATTGAAGTTAATTATGATAATTTTGATATATGGTATTATAAAATTAAAGACTTCTTAGAAGCTAGTAATTATATTCATTATGAAACTAGTAATTTTGCTAAACTTGGATTTGAGTCAAAGCACAATTTAGTATATTGGAACTGTCAAAATTATTATGGATTTGGACTGGGAGCAAGTAGCTACATTAGTAATAAGCGATGTGATAATACAACTTCTATTACAAAATATTTAAATGGAGAATTTGTTGCAAATTGTCAAATTCTTTCTGAGCTTGAACTAATGCAAGAATATATGTTTTTAGGTTTAAGAAAAATAGAAGGTGTGACATTTACTGAGTTCTATAATATTTTTGGAAAAAACATATTTGATGTTTTTAATATTGATGAAATAGATAGAGAATTATTTGAAATTAGTGCTGAAACAATTAAATTTTCAAGAAAAGGGTTGATTTATGCAAATGAAGTTTTAATTAATTTTATTTGAAAATACAAAGTAAATTAATAAAGATTAGTAAAGATTAATAAATAAATTAACAACTTAATCTGTTAAGTTGATAGGTGATAAAATTAATTGTATAATTAAAGTAAATTATGTGAAATGGGGTGTAATACTATTATGAAAAATGTATTGTTAATTGAAGATAATTTTGAAGAAAATGAGCATTTTAGTAAAATATTACGTGAAGCTGGATATACAGTTGTATCAACAACTGATGTTGTTAGTGCACTTGCTTTAGTTGAGCAACTAAATTATGACTTAATTATTACAGATTTAAATCTTGGAGATAAATCTGGATTTGATATTTTGAATGAACTTAAAAATAAGAATATAGAGGTGAAAGTGCTTGTAGTTACTGGATCAGAAAACCCTGAGGATGAAATAAAATCTCTTGGGATGGGAGTGGATGAGTTTATTTCAAAGCCAATAAATAAAGATGTATTTTTAATTAGAATTAAAAAAATTCTTAAAAATATTCATGTAAATGTAAATATTTTGTATTCAGAATATGAAAACATTAGAATTGAAACTAAAAGAAGAAAAGTATTTAAAAATGATAAAGAGATTCTACTTACTAGAACTGAATATGAGTTAATAAAGTTTTTTCTTCAAAATAAATCTCGTGTTGTAACTAGGGAGGAAATTTTATTTGCAATTTGGGGTGAAAATAAAAAAGAGTTATACGATGATAGAACAATAAATGTACATATTAATAATGTTCGAAAAAAATTAGGTATTACCGCCGTTGTATCTGTTAGAGGTGTAGGCTATGAATGGATTGAGTAGATGAAAAGAGATTCATATAATAATAGAAAATTTATAAGTAAATTGATAATTGGATTAATAGTAATATTGCTATTAATCATTTTTGTTGTGATATATGGGTTACATATTAGAGATAAACAAGAGGAAATTAATGAAGAAATCATCAGCTTAATTGATGAGGGAATAAAAGATAATAGAATAGAAGAGGTAGTTGAGGATTTACAAAGTAGTTATGAGTTTGAAATAGTAGTATATTTTAATGATGAAAAATTTTCCACGTTTGACAGTGATTACGAATACCAAAGAAATAATTTAGATAGAGATATAATAAATTATGAAGCATTGAATAAAGCAGAGAACTATGATTATTGGATTGCAATATACAATATATCATTTATTCAAAATCTTGATAGTATGCTATATATTATTGTTATACTAAGTTGTTTTGCTGTACAGATTTTAGTTCTTTCTATGTACGTATTTTTTAGAAAGACAATTAAACCAATTGAAACTTTATATGATGGAGTTGTGAATATAACTAACGATCCATATAGTGCTGATGAAGAAAAACAGAAACAGTTCAATGTTGAACTTGAAAGTCTTGCAAAAAATATTAAACTAATAGGCTCTAATGTTGCACAAGAATATAATTATCTAGAAAAAGATATAGAGCTATACAAGCAAACAATAGCTAGTAAAAATGATCTTGTATATAGTTTAGTTCATGAACTAAAGACACCTTTAAGTATACTAAGTGCATATGCTAGCGAAGTTGAATCATTAGAATTGAGAAATAAAATGGAACTTAAGATAAATGATGTTGTTATGCAAGTAAAAAATATTATGCAATTGTATAAAAATCAAGAACTGTTTGAGCAGAATACAGAATTTGATATTAATTATGAAATAAGAGAAATAGTAAAGAATTTCAATCCAGTCTTATTAGAGAATGGTATATTTATTAATGTTAATTTAAAAGGTGAAACTCTGATAAATTCTAATTTAATTGAATTTAAGTTAATTATAAATAATGCAATATCAAATATAAATAGTTATGCTAAAAAAGATAGCGAGGTTTTTATTGAACTAGAAAAGACAGAAAAGTTTATTAAAATAACGTTTGAAAATGAAGTAGATAATATAAAGAATGTTAAGTTTGATAAGGTATTTGATTTAAATTTTTCTAGTGGTAATAAAAATTTAAAAGATGGATTTGGTATGTATTCAATAAAAAAATTAGCAAAGGCTAATAATGCAGAAGTTAAGTTTTACAACAAGGATGAATTAGTGTGTTTAGAGATAACATATATAATAGGTAGTAAAAATGAAGCTTAAGCTAATACTGATTTCATTATTATTATTATTTAATTTTTCAAATAATATAATTAACTCTGAAGAAATAGCGAATGATTTTGTATATGGTACAATTATTGATGGAGAAAAGGATTTACCTATATATAATTTTAAGATAGACCTTTTAGATGTTAATGGTAATGTGATTGCAGAAGGAGAAACTAATAGAAAAGGAGAATATCTATTGATTGGAGCTTCAAAAAATGAGGTTGTTCAACTACGTTTAACAATAGATAATAAAGTAAGTTTTCAAGAGGTTTTATATGAGCTAAAACGTGGTAGAAAAGTTAATATTACAATCTTTAGTGAAAAAGTAGTAATTTTAGATGAAGATGAAGAAGAAACTACTATACTTATGGAAGAAAAACAAGATAGTTTTAATAAAGATAGCTATTTTTTAGAAAACAATAATAGTAGCTTTTCAGGAGTTTTTGTTTCAATTATATTTTCTGTAATAATAATTCTATTATTAGTTACTTTTTTGATATTTGTATATACTTTTATATATTATGGAAAAATTAATACAAGGATAAAATATATTTTGAATTTTATAAAGAAAAATAAAGAATAATTAAAAGCAAATTAAGAGCTTGAGAATCTCTATAAAATAAGCTATAAATATGTTACGGTATACTTACAACGTATTTAGGGGGATGAGATAATGAATAAATTTATTAAAACAATTATTTTAAGTTTTTTATTACTTGGAGTAATAAATATTGGACAAAATGATATTTTTGGTGCAGAAGTTAATATTCCAGATGATGCTTTTAGAGCTTGTTTGAATAATAAGTTAGGACAAGAGAGTGATGCGCCAATTACAGATACACAACTTGCAAGTATTTCAGGTTATAGTTCAGTTATTTGCGAAGATAGCGAAATAAGTGATATAACTGGAGCTGAGTACCTTGTAAATACGTATACGATAATAATAAGATATAACAATAAAGTGAGTGATATTAGTCCACTTACAAATTTGACAAAATTAAAGACATTAAATTTAACTTATAATCAAATAAGTGATATAACTCCATTATCAAATCTTAAAGATTTGACAAAGCTTCATATAGGTGGAAACAATATTAGTGACATAAGTGCTTTGAATGGTTTGACAAAATTAACGGATTTAGACATATATGATAATCAAATAAGCGATCTTACTCCTTTACAAAGTTTAAGAAGTTTAAAAACATTACGTGCTTATAAAAATCAAATAAGTGATGTAAGTACTTTAAGCAATACCCCATATTTAACAACATTAGTTTTAAATGATAATAGTATTGATGATATAAGTGTATTTAGTAATTTAACAAGATTAGATTCTCTAAATATTTCAAATAATTTATTGGATTCGGATGACTTAGGTTCAATTTCAGATTTGACAACATTAACAAATTTATGGATGGATGATAATCAATTTACAGACGTCAGTTTAATAGGTAATTTGACAAACCTAGTATATCTACACTTAAGTAATAATCAAATTACAGATGTGACACCTCTAAGTGAATTAGTGTTAAGAGAGTTGCATTTAGATGGGAATTATATTAGAGATTTAAGTCCTATTTCTACATCTAATATAAGTTGGAACTGTAATTTTGAATCTCAAACAATTATTTTAGATGATATAGAAATAGATCAAAGTATTTATACTTTAGATGACAATTATATTATAGGAATAAATGGAGAAATAATTAGTTTTAATTCTAATCCTACAGTAGAGCTAGCAGGTGAAGAAACAAAATCTGCTGAGGCAACTTGGGATACTTATTATAGGTATGGAGTTTGGGGAGCAACGTATAGTGGAAATGTTACAAGGAATGTTACTTATAATGTGAGTGATCCAACAATAGAAGCAAGTCATATAAAAGTAGCAAAAAATAGTACTTTATCAGATGGAGATATTATTACTAAATCAAACGCACTTGCAAAAGATGGACTTGATCTTGACTTGTTAGATAGAATTATTGTGTCAGATAGAAGTAGTTTAGATTTATCAACTACAGGTGTATATTTAGTTGAACTTAGTGTTAGTGACGACTATGGAAATACAGTAACAGCAACAATAGAAGTAGAAGTTTTTGATTTACTAGTGGAAGTAACAGATCCAGATGGTAATGCAGTATCTGGAGTGAATGTAGTAGTAGGTGGATATACAACAGAAGAAAAATATATTGGTGAAACAGATGAGAATGGATACTGGGGAGTAAATGTTGAAGCAACAGATTATGCAGTAGTTGCATCATTAGAAAATAGTGTGTCAGGTGATATTGTAGAGTTAGAAACAGGAAGTAATCATATACAAATAGAACTTCCAATAACAAAAATGGATGGAGTAGCATTTGTATATGGAACAGCATATGAAAAAGATACACTTAATGTAGTGCCAGATACAAAGGTTAGTATTAATAGTAAAGCAAGAATGTATAGTAACTTAGAAGATATAGTAAGTAATGAAAAGGGATATTATTTAGCTATAGGAGTAGCAGATGATATGAGTGCAACAATACTTGCAGAAAAAGAAGGGTATTATGACTTTGAAACAGAAGCGATAATTTCTACAATTGGTACAAAAGCAGATTTAGCTTTAAGTACTTTGCCTAGTGAAGGTTCTGATGAGGAAGATTCTTCAGATTCAGGAGATGGTGTGTTAGCAAGTACAGGAAAGTCTTTATCTAATATTGGAATATTAAGTTTTAGTATATTAATACTGCTTGCTATTAGAAAATTTAATAAATAGTTATAAAACAAGTTCGATTTGAACTTGTTTTTTATAAATGGTATTTTTTTATGAAATATTTATTATTTAATGTTATAATATTAAACATGGAAGGTGTAAGTATGAATAAAAATAGTGCAAGAAAACTTTGTTTTGAAAAACTAAATAATATTTCTAATAAAATGAATCGAGATAAAATTGTTAGTGATAAATTATCAAAGCTATTAAAAAGCTATAAAAGTGTCGGAATATACATGCCGATAAGAAATGAGTGTGTTTTAAATTTAGAAGGAAATTTTAAGTTATGCTATCCAAGGGTTTTTGGAAAAACAATGAAATTTTATGATGATAGTGAGGGCTTTAAAAAGAGTGGTTTTGGTATTTTAGAACCAATTAGTACTATAGAGATAATTCCTGATATTATTATTGCTCCATGTGTAGGTTACTTTAATAACTATCGTTTAGGCTATGGTGGAGGATATTATGATCGTTATTTAGAAATTCATAATATTGATACTATTGGAATTGCATATTACGAAACAGAACTTAATAATCTTGAAGTAAATAAGTATGATATTGCTTTAAATAAGATTATTTTAATATAGGTGATGATATGAATGAATTTGTTAATGAATATTATGTTATAAGTTGCGCTTTTTTTGGGCTTTTTTCTGCTCAAATACTAAAACCATTTTTTGGATTACTTAGAACTAAAAAGTTTGATTTGTTACTTATAAATGCAAGTGGTGGATTTCCAAGTTCACATACTTCATTTGTTGTAGCTACTACACTTGCTATTGGTTTGAGAGAAGGATTTAGCAGTTCAGTATTTGCTATTGGAATAGTTTTTAGTTTGATTGTTATGTACGATGCAATGAATGTTAGATATTATGCTGGTAAAAACATTGAGTTAACACAACAAATAATTAGAGATTTAAAAGCACATGAGTTTAAACTTGATAATCCATTATATATTAATAACTTAAAAGAAATTCTAGGACATGAAAGACTAGAAGTGCTTGGAGGGCTTATTTTAGGAATAGCAACACCATTTATTATCAATACATTATTTTAGGGGCAGTATGAAAAATTTTTGGTTACTAGTTCTAGTTAGTGCAATTTGGGGATCTTCGTTTATTTTTATGAGAGTATTGTCTCCTATATATGGAGGATATTTTGTAGCATTTTCTCGTATGTTCATTGGAGGGATTTTTACTCTTATATATGCAAAAATAGTTGGAGTAAAGTTTGATTTTAAAAATAATTTTAAACATTACCTTTTTATAGCATTTTTTAATGGAGCCTTACCACTTACATGCTTTTCACTTGCAGCTGTTTATATAGATGCTTCACTGTCAGCAATTTTGAATAGTACATCATCAATTTTAGCTAGTATTTATGGAATATATTTTTTAAAAGAAAAGTTGAGTATAAAGCAAATTTTTGGGTTGATGTTAGCATTTTTTAGTTTACTGTATATTACAATTTTAAAAGATGCAAGCCAAGATGTTAAAGTTATTGGAATTATATTAGCGCTCATTGCAACGAATGGTTATGCAATAAGTAGTATTTATATTTCATTAAAAGCAAAAAATGTTGATTCAAGAGCATTTGCCTCAGTGTCTACTTTTATGGGAAGTATGTTACTTTTACCTCTTGCATTTTCAACAGTACAAATAATTGACTCAAATTATGTTTTCCATTTTTTATTTTTAGGAATTATGTGCACTGGTGTTGCTTATCTAATATATTTTTATTTAATTAAAAAGATAGGCGTTAAAGCACTATCTACAACATTTTTACAGCCAATATTTGGAAGCATATGGGCAGTACTTTTCCTAGGTGAAATATTTACGCTAAGAATGGCAGCTACAACACTATTAATTGTACTGGGAGTATATGTTTTCTTAAGTGATAAAATAAAAGGGGAAAGAGATTATGGCAAGATTAAAAATTAGACAAAATTGTGAATTAGATAAAGGAACAGTAAAAGTGCTAGAAAACTATGAAAGATCAAGTGGAATTAATCATACTGTTTATAGAGTTATTGCTGCAAAACCAGAATTACTAAAATCTTTTATGAACTATACTGCTTCTATAAGAACTAATTCTACACTAGATGCTGGACTAGAAGAACTTTTAATGTATTTTGTTTCAAATATAAATAGGTGTGATTACTGAGCTACAGCTCGTATCGTTTCGGGGAAGCGTAAAGGCATTTTAATCGAAAAGTTTGAGAATATTTATGACTATAAAGATAGAAGTGATTTGTTTAGTAAAAAAGAACAAGCAGTATTAAATTTTGTTTCAAAAGCTACTTTAAATTCTCTATCTGTAATTGATGAGGATGTAAAACAGTTAAAAATTTATTTTAGTGAAGCACAAGTGATTGAAATTTTGTTTTTTGTAAGCTATATGTTAACTACAAATACAATTATTAATACTCTAGATATAGAATTGCCAGAAGGATTGTAAAGCATTGAAGTATAAACTTCAATGTTTTTAAAATTAAAAGACTGTTGCTAATTTGTCAACAGTCTAATATAAATTTACTTGATGATTCTACCATCAATACCAATTATAATCTCTTTAATAGGAATTGATAAATTGCTTAGTTCTAACGCTTGATTAATAATATACTTTAATCCACTACAACATGGAACTTCCATAATAGCTAGTGTGATTGTTTTAATATTATTGCTACTAAATATTTGTGCTAGCTTACTAACATATTCATTATCTTGATCTAATTTTGGACATGCAATAACAATTGACTTATCAATAACTAGATTATTATACACTTGCGGATTTGTAAAAGAAGTACAATCAGCTGCGATTAAAATATTGCTGTCTCTAAAAAACTCTGCTGTAGGTCTGACTAATTTTAATTGAATAGGCCATTGTTTTAAAGGTGTTGTTTCATTAATATTTTTAAGTTTTATATTTTGTCTTGTTTTATTAAAGTCACTATTTTGAACATCTGTTATTTTAATTGCATCTACTGGGCATTGTGGTAAGCACATACCAAGTCCATCACAATAGCTATCATCAACTAATTTAGCTTTGCCATCTATTAGTTGCAAAGCATCTTGATTACATGCATTTACACATAAGCTACATCCAATACATTTTTCTTCATTTATTTCAATAATTTTCCTCATTTTTCCACCTCATCTAATATTATAATGTATTACAAGTAAATTTTCATCAAATATGATATAAATTTTCTAATCATCTGCTAAACAATTTACTAAATCTGTAATTTTATTTGTTAGTTCATCTATATCTTGATTGAATCCAGAAAGTGCCCAATTTCTTATTGAAAATCCTATTCCTCCAGAAATAAATTGAATTGTTGTTTGATCTAAATTAGTGAAAGATGTTAATAAAGTGGCATCTTTTTTTATATTAAATAATATTTTTCTTAGTTGAATTGAATTTACTAAATATGAATTTATATTAGATTTTTTTAATGAGTTTAGCCTTTATCTAAGCAATTCATTAAAAGGTATATTTTCTGAAGAACTAGAAAAGTCAAAAATATTTTTTATAAACTCTGATGCAATTTCATCTTTATTTTCAAAATGTCTGTATATGGTAGTTCTAGATATTTTGGATAATTTAGAAATTTCTCCTATTGTAATATCATCATAGCTCTTTTTTTCAAGTAGTAGAGCTAAGGTATTTAAAATTTTTTGTTTAGTTTGTATTATTTGTATTGATTTTCCCATTAATTTCTCCTATTTTTTTGTAAATGTATAAATCTAAGTAGTAATAATAATGCGATGGTGTAAATAATTGCATTGAAGTAAAATGTGTTACTATTAATGTTATTAAATAGAAAGGTTACAATTAGTGGTCCCGTAACAAGCCCAATAGATTTGAATGATTCGCGAACACCAATTATCGATCCATAATGACTAGTAATATTTTTTGATATATAAGTTTGTTCTATTGATAAGTACATTACTGTAAGGCATGCATATATTAAATACGATATATACAATACAGTATTGTTTTTTACTGTGAATGTAATTAAAAGTGATATGATTATAAAAATCAAGATAACTTTAAGCATAGTAAGTAGCTTTAATCTTTTAGCGAGTATAGGTACAAAGATTAAAGTTGCAATTCCACCTGCGATTCCTGTAATCATAATAAATGTTCCAATTCCTTCGCTAGTAAAACCATTGTTATTTAAAAAAACGTCAAAGAATTTTGCAACGTTATTTCTGGCAAATGTCCAAAATAATACTACAAACATAAAGTATAGAATATTATCATCTATTGTTTTTATTAAAGATAAATTTTTTATAAAACTTTTTCGCTCAGTTTGTATTGTTGCAGTTTTGGGATAGAAAAATAAAATAATTATTGCTACAAAAATAGAAAAATAGCCTTGAATTATCAATGTATTTGATGGAGAAAATACCATTCCTAGTTTTCCACCTATAAAATATCCTATTGATCCTGCTAACATGCCAACTGATGTAATGATTGAAATATTTCGTGCCCTAGTTTTATTAGTTGATATTTCTGAAAATGAGGCTATAATATTACTAAATATTGCCGCAGCAAATACACCAGAAATCATTCTACCAATTAAGATTATTTGGATTGTACTTCCATATCCAAAAAATAGTTGTCCAACTCCATAGCCTGCAATTCCAATTGCAACGATATATTTTCTACCATAATTATCACCCTTATTTCCCCAAAATGGTGAAAATAGCGCAAGTGAAAACGCCATCGTTGAAAATAATATTCCAAAGTAGCGTTCGTTGATATTTACATCTTCTAAAAATGCAGGAGTAACAGGGTGTCCAAAGTTTAATGCTGCATATGTTAAAATACCAATTATTGTAAGAATTACTACATCTTTTTTTCTATCCATAATTACCTCACTATCACTATAATTATAACATAAATAGCAAATATTTTCTAATGAGATTATATGTTGAATTTAAATCAAACTTTCAAAATAATCAATATTTAAAATTATAAATTTATTTTTTTTATAATCTATAATTTTTTGGTTTTTTAATTCAATTAATTCTTTTGATAATGAGGTTCTATTTACTCCTAAATATTCTGACATTTGTTGCCTGTTTAGTTTTACTTCAAAAAATGTTTTATTTTGATAATTATAATTCTTTAAGTACGAAAATAGTTTTTTTCTTAAAGTTTTTAGAGCTAGTGTTGATAAATGCTCAGTTGTATTGTAGGTTGTATTTGCAAGTGCAAATATCAAGTTATCTTTAAATTTTCTTACAGTATTGTTTTCATTTTTTAAAATTTTGTCAACATCAAAATATAATACTCTAGAGTCAACAACTGCAGTAACCGTACAATTTGATTCTTTTTTTGTAATTGCAAATATATATGCAAAGAAACTCCCTTCTAAAAGTTTGCTTTTTAAAAATACATTTCCATCAATGTCACTTTGATAAATTGTAGCCTCACCATCTAACAATACATGGAAATAATTAGTTTTATCTCCCTCATTAATAATAATTTCTTGTTTTTTAAATTTTTTTTCAAAACTATTTCCAAGTGAAAGTAGTGAAGAGATTTCTTCTTCACTAAGGTTTTTGAATATCAAACTTTTTTTAAAAATATTTTTCATAAATTCATATTAACACATGTGCAGAATACCGTCAAATTAAGTGATTTTTATTAGTTGTAATAATACATGTATAAATGGTACTAATTGAAAATGCAAAAAAGATAAAAATAGTTGTTTTTTTGTTGAATAACAATAAATAGTGTAGTATTATGAAGATGTTGAATAATCGTAAATAAGATAGGAGAGAGTTTATGGAACCAGTATATATAATTGATGCAAAAAGAACAGCAACAGGATCATTTTTTGGAAGTTTAGCTAATATGCATCCTGCAGAGTTTGGAAGTGTAGTTGTAAAAAACCTTATTGAGGTTAATAATATAAATAGAGATGATATTGATGAAGTTATTTGTGGAAATGTTTTAGGAGCTGGACTTGGGCAAGGAATTGGTCGTCAGATTCTAATTAATGCAGGTATTCCTCAGGAAAAGGTTGGGTATAGTGTAAATATGATTTGTGGTTCAGGTATTAAATCAATAATGCTTGGATATAGTCAAATAACAAGTGGGTTAGCAAACTTAATAGTTGCAGGTGGTAGTGAGTCGATGACAAATGCACCGTTTCTTAATGCTAGCCAGAGAAAAGGGAATAAACTTGGAGATGTAAAGATTTACGATCATATTTTAAAAGACGCACTAACTGATGCATTTACAGGAATTCATATGGGAGTTACAGCAGAAAATATTGCTGAGAAGTATAACATATCTAGAAAAGAGCAAGATGACTTTGCTTTTAGTTCTCAAGTTAATGCTAGAGCTGCAATTAATGAAGGAAAATTCACTGATGAAATAGTGCCAGTTGAAATAGTTGGAAGAAAAGAGACTGTTATTTTTGATACAGATGAATATGTTAATTTTAATACAAATATAGAAAAATTAGGAAAACTTCGTCCAGCTTTTATTAAAGAGGGAACAGTTACAGCAGGGAATGCTAGTGGAATAAATGATGGTGCAAGTTTTGTATTGCTTGCTTCAAAAGAATATGTTGAAAAGCATAATATAAAGCCTATTGCCAAAATTATTGCTATAGGTCAAGGTGGAGTAGATCCACAAATTATGGGAATGGGCCCAGTAGCAGCTATAGAAGATTTGCTGTCTAAAACAGATGTGAAACTTGATGAAGTCGAGCTGTTTGAACTAAATGAGGCTTTTGCTGCACAAAGCTTAGGAGTTTTAAAAGAACTAAAAAGTAAGTATGGTTTAGATATTAGTGATAAAACAAATATAAATGGTGGTGCTATTGCAATTGGACATCCTGTTGGGGCAAGTGGTGCTAGAATTACAACTACATTAGTGCATGAAATGAAAAGAAATGGATTTAAATACGGAATTGCTTCGCTTTGCATTGGTGGAGGAATGGGAGTTGCGCTATTAATTGAAAAATAGTAGGTTTTTCTACTATTTTTTTTATAAAAGTTTGTTAGATTTTTAACATAGTATGTTATACTATAAATATAAAAAAGAAAGGGTAAGGGAGGTAGTAAGAAGTGTGTGGTAAGGATTGTAAAGCTGAAGTATCAATAGATTATAGTGAACTTGATATGTTTATTTCTAATCTTGAAGAAAAAGATCAGTCTTCATTAATTAAGACATTACATTATGCTCAAAGTGTTTATGGATATTTATCAGTGGAAACTCAAACTCGTATTGCAAAAGCTTTAAATGTAGCTACATCACATGTATATGGTGTTGTTTCATTTTATAGCTACTTTACAGATAAGCCAAGAGGAGAGCACATTATAAAAGTGTGTATAGGAACAGCTTGTTATGTAAAAGGATCAGGAGACATTTTAAAAGTAATTAGCGAAATGATTGGTGTTAAACCAGGAGAAACATCAGATGATTTACAATTTAGTTTAGAAGGTACAAGATGTATCGGTGCTTGTGGTCTTGCTCCAGTATTTACTATTGGTGAAGAAGTCTATGGTAATACTAATGTTGAGGAAACAAGAGAAATAATTAACGGATATCTAAATAAATAAGGAGGCTACAATGAAAAGTATTGAGGAATTAAAAAAAATTCGTGAATCTGCTAAGCGAAATATTGATATGAGAAGCTCTAAAAACGGTTATCGTATTTTAGTTGGAATGGCAACATGTGGTATTGCCTCAGGAGCTAAGCCAGTAATGGCAAAGTTTGTTGAAGAAGTGGCTAGAAAAAATCTTGAAAATGTTGTTGTTACTCAGGTAGGATGTATTGGGAAATGTGCATATGAGCCGATTGTCGAAATAGTTGACTCTGAGGGTAGAAAGACAATCTATGCAAATGTTACTGAAGAGAAAGTTGTAGAAATAGTTAATAGTCATATTGAAAACAATACGGTTGTTGATGAATACAAACTTTCAAATAACTAAGAAAGGGGAACCATGATGTTAGAGAGAACTCAAGTATTAATATGTGGTGGGACTGGCTGTTTAAGTTCTAAAGCATTAGAAATAAAAAATGAATTTGAGAAAAATCTAAAAGAATTAGGAATAAAAGATGAAGTTGGTGTAGTACTTACTGGTTGTTTTGGACTATGTGAGAAAGGACCAATTGTAATTGTTTATCCAGACGAAACATTTTATTCTAAAGTAAAAGTAGACGATGTTGCTAGAATTTGTGAAGAACATTTATATAAAGGTAGAATTGTAAAAGATCTAGTGTTTGAAGAAGTTTTAGAAGATGATATTGTAAAGGCATTTAATGATATTGGATTTTATCGTACTCAAAAACGTATTGCCCTTAGAAATTGTGGGGTAATTAATCCATTTGAAATAGAGGAATATATTGCTAATGATGGTTATTTTGCACTTGCAAGTATTTTAGAAGAAAATACTCCTGAAGATGTAATTGATATTATGAAAAAATCTGGTCTTAGGGGACGTGGAGGCGGAGGATTCCCAACAGGAATGAAGTGGGAATTTGCTGCAAAGGAAGAGTCTGAGCAAAAATATGTTTTGTGTAATGCAGATGAGGGAGATCCTGGAGCATTTATGGATCGTGCTATTCTAGAAGGTGATCCTCATAGTGTAATAGAAGCGATGGCGATTTGTGGATATGCAATCGGGGCTAGTCAAGGTTATTTTTATATTCGTGCGGAGTATCCAATTGCGGTAGAGCGTGTTGAGCATGCTCTAAAACAAGCATATGAGTATGGGTTGCTAGGTAAAAATATTTTTGACAGTGGTTTTTCGTTTGATTTGGAAGTAAGACTTGGTGCTGGCGCATTTGTATGTGGTGAAGAAACAGCTCTAATTGCTTCAATTGAAGGTGAACGTGGGATGCCAAGAAACAAGCCACCATTTCCAGCTGTAAAAGGACTTTTCCAAGAACCAACTATTATTAACAATGTTGAAACTTTAGCTAATATACCTATAATTATTAATAAAGGTGCAGATTGGTACAGTTCAATTGGTACAGAAGAGTCACCAGGAACAAAGGTATTTGCTTTAGGTGGAAAAATTGCGAATACTGGATTAGTAGAAGTCCCAATGGGAACAAAACTTCGTGATATTATATATAATATTGGTGGAGGAATTCCAGAAGGGAAGGAATTTAAAGCAGTACAAACAGGTGGACCTAGTGGAGGGGTAATTCCAAAGGAACATTTAGATGTAGCTATTGAATATCAAACTCTTAAAGATATTGGAACAATGATGGGTTCAGGAGGAATGATCGTCCTTGATGAAACTGATTGTATTGTAGATATTGCGAAATTTTATTTGGAATTTACTTGTGAAGAATCGTGCGGTAAATGTACACCGTGTCGTGTAGGAACAACTCGTTTATTAGAAATTTTAGAAAAAATTACTGAAGGTAATGGTACGGAAGAAGACCTTGTTACTTTAAAAAATCTTTCTGAAACAATTGTTGATACATCATTATGTGGACTTGGTAAAAGTGCACCTAATCCAATTTTATCAACGCTAAATTATTTTTATGATGAGTATTTAGCGCATGTAAGAGATAAAAAATGTCCTGCGGGAGTTTGTCAAAATTTACTAGAAATTTTTATTACTGATAGTTGTATTGGTTGTACAAAATGTAGTAGAGTTTGTCCAGTTGACTGTATAGATGGAAAAGTTAAAGAGTTGCATGTAATTGATCAAGATACGTGTATTAAATGTAGCGCTTGTATTGATGCATGTCCTGTAGATGCAATAATTAAAAGGTAGGTGCAAAATGAAAATATTTATTAACGGAATAGAATTTGAGGCTACAAAAGGTGAAACAATTTTAGACGTAGCAAAAAGAAATGGCTTTCACATTCCTACTTTATGTCATTTAAAGCTTGAGGATATGTGTTATGAAAATAAACCTGTTTCTTGTAGAGTTTGTATGGTTGATGCAGGAACTAATGAAAATATGAACTTGGTACCAGCATGTGGAACAGAAGTATATGAAGGAATGGCTGTTGATACAGATACAGCAAAGGCAATTAATGCAAGAAGAACTAATGTAGAACTTTTACTTTCAAATCATCCAAATGATTGTTTATTTTGTGATCGTTCTACAAATTGTGATTTACAGAAGATGGCTTATGACTTAAATGTGAGAAATGTTAGATATAAAGGAAAAAAATCAGATTATGGAATTGATGCAAGCTCACCGTCAATCGTTAAAAATCTTGACAAGTGTGTACTTTGTAGAAGGTGTGAAAGTATTTGTCGTGAAGTACAGGCAGTTAGTGTTTATTCGGATATTAATCGTGGGTTTGAAACGGTTATTGCTCCAGCATTTAACAAACCATTACATGAAACAAATTGTACATTTTGTGGACAATGTGTGAGTGTTTGTCCAACAGCTGCGCTTACTGAGGTAAATAATGTTGGCAAAGTTTGGGATGTTATCAATGATTCAGATAAAATTGTAGTAGTACAAACAGCACCAGCAGTTCGTGTGGCGATTGCTGAAGAGTTTGGAGCAGAACCAGGAACAATTACAACTGGAAAAATGGTTGCTGCACAGAGAAGACTTGGCTTTGACTATGTTTTTGATACAAACTGGGGTGCAGATTTAACAATTGTTGAAGAAGCAAATGAAGTAATGCAAAGGCTTCAAGGGAAAGGTAGACTTCCGATTTTGACTTCTTGTTGTCCTGCTTGGGTAAAGTTTATTGAGCACCAGTTTCCTTCTTTAATTGATGTTCCTTCGTCATGTAAATCACCTCATGAAATGTTTGGAGCAATTACAAAGACATATTTTGCTGAAAAACTAGGGGTTAATCCAAAAGATCTTATTGTAGTTTCAGTTATGCCATGTGTTGCAAAAAAATATGAGGCAGCAAGATCAGAACTTGAAGCAGACGGGAATCAAGATGTAGATTTAGTTATTACTTCTCGTGAATTTGCACGAATGGTTAAAGAGTCAGGAATTTCGTATATGGATTTACCTGATGAAGAATTTGATAATCCTCTTGGAGAATCAACTGGAGCTGCGCAAATATTTGGTACGACAGGTGGAGTGCTAGAAGCAGCGCTTAGAACAGTTTCAAGTTGGTTAGGTGATGATAGTGAAAAATCATTGAACTTTGAAAGTGTTCGTGGTTTAGATGGAATCAAAGAAGCATCTATTATGGCAGGAGATCGTGAAGTAAAAGTTGCGGCTGCTCATGGGCTAGGAAATGCTAAGAAGCTTTTAAAAGATATTGAAAGTGGAAATAATAAATATGATGTTATAGAGATTATGGCATGCCCAGGTGGTTGTATTGCTGGTGGTGGTCAACCTTATCACCATGGTAATAGAGAAATTATAAAAAAACGTATGAACTCAATGTATGAAATTGATAATAAAAAACAAGTTAGAAGAAGTCATGAAAATGAAGACATTAAAAGAGTTTATGAAGAGTTTTTAGGTGAAATTGGCGGAGAGAAAGCTCACAAACTACTTCATACACATTATGTAAAAAGAGATTAATTTATTGCTAGGAGTAAAATCCTAGCTTTTTTTATTCTAAAAAGTTAAAATTCTGGGTTATTTTATAACTAAACATAGATTTTAATTGACATTTATCTAAGTTTATGTGTAGAATGGTATAAACATAGAATATTATATTGGGGCTATAATATTCTAAATATTTTAGTATATAAGCATACTAAAATATAATAAAAAAGCATAATTATTAATAAAAAATGATTATGGAAATATAAGGAGGATATAAAATGAAAAACCTATTAAAGGTAATGTTAAGCTTAGTAGTCGCAGTAACACTTGTTGCTTGTGGTGGAGAGAAGAGTTCAGATTCAATTACTATTTTGTCTGGAGATATGAATATGGACATCTATCCTTACATAACAAACAATGCGTATGATAATAATGTACGTAAAGCTGTATTGGGTAGTGATGGTAATGCTGCTGTCATGTATTTAGGTGAAGATGGAGAATTCTATTTGAATGAAACAATTACTAAAAGTGTTGAAACTGTTGAGAATGAAGATGGAAGTAAGACATTTAAAGTAGAAATAAATCCAGGTATTAAATTTTCTGATGGGGAAGAAGCAAAAGCAATTGACTTTATTTCTTATTACTACTTCGTTGGTTCACAAGAAGGTAAGGAAGCTGGATTTAGTACTTCAATATTTTCACTTCTTGAAGGTGGTAGTGAGTATTTAAGTGGAGATGCGGATACTATTTCTGGTTTAGTAGCTACGGGTGATTATACATTTGAAGCAACATATTCAGCACATAACTTTCCATATTATTGGGAAAGTAGTTTACTTGCTGTATACTTTCCAATGAAAACAACTGATTTATTTGAAGATGGAGATATTACAAAAGCTCCGCTTGTTTCTGAGGTTGTAGATAATATTTCAATGCCAGTCGGTGCAGGACCTTATGTTGTTACAGAATATAAGAATGATCAATATATGGTTTTAGAAGCAAATGAACATTATATAGGGGATTATAATGGAGTTAAGCCTTCTATTGAAAAAATTAATATAAAAATTGCTCCAATGGATACAGATATGGAACAATTACTATCTGGAGATGGAGATTATTTAGGTGGAGTTGTTGAGACTGATAAGATCAATGCAGGTCTTGATGCAGACGGTATTGCATACAGTACATATTTACGTAATGGTTATGGTGCATTGATGTTTCATTCTGACATGCCAATTATAGAAGATGTAAGAGTTAGACAAGCAATGGCTTACTTGCTAGATAGAGAAGAGTTTTTAGAAGCATTTACAGGTGGATATGCTGAACTTGTTCATGGTCCATATGGTCTTTCAATGACAGAAGTTGAAGAAAGTAGTGTAGTTCCTGAAGAGTTAAACTCATATGATTATGATGAGGCGAAAGTTGAAGAGTTATTAACAGCTGCTGGTTGGGGATATGACAAAAATGGAAATGAATGGAAAGCTGATGGGTCTGATTCTAATTTCCGTTATAATGAAGCAGGAGAAGAATTAAAGTTATATTGGAATGCAAGTGAAAGTGAATATACAGATAAATTAATGGCTGTAGTTGCTAATACATTCCCACAAGCGGGTATTAATTTAGTGGTAGATGTGACAGATTTTGCTCCATTACTTGAAAATTACTACAATGATGCACAGTTAACTATTTCTGAAAGAAAGTATAGCATGTTTAATATGGCAAATACATTTGCATCACCAAATAATCCATATGCTGCTTCGTATCATTCTGATTATTATGGTACAAGCACTAATTCACTTCATATTAACGATCCTAAATTAGATGAGTTAATTGATAATGTTAGATTTACGGATCCTGATGATAGAGAAGGATATATTGCTGCTTGGGATGAGATGCAAGCATATATGAATGAGCAAGTATATATGATTCCACTATATTCAAATAACTATCATGACTTTTATAATGATAAGATAGAAAATGTTGTTGGTACTCCATTTTGGACGTGGGGAAATCAAATTCATACTTGGACTATAGAAGAATAGAGTCTTTAAATTAAATTTAGGTGAGTTTATTCAACTCGCCTTTTTTGAAAATATATTTAATTAAAATAGGAGGAAAAATGGTTATATATATATTAAAAAGACTTATTCAGGCAGTTATTACTTTATTTATCATTAGTGTGCTTACATTTGGTATTAGTAGAGCGCTGCCAGGTGATCCATTAGCTAGTTATTTTGATACATCAGTTACTAGAGGAATGAGTCCAGATGAAGTAAAAGAATATAGAGAAGAATTAAGAGAAATGCACGGATTAGATGATTCATATGTTGATCAGTACATTTCGTGGCTTGATACAACATTTATAGAGAGAGACTTGGGATATTCGCTTAGTAAAAAAAGACCGAGTAGCCAAGTTATTGGAGAAGCGTTGAAAAATACAATTTATTTAGGAGGGGCTACATTTATATTTACTTTTATTGTTTCAGTTCCTCTTGGAATAATTGCTGCAGTAAAAAAAGGTACGATTATTGATGACTTTATTAAAATATTTACAATACTTGGGATTTCACTACCTTCATTTGTTATAGGGATACTTTTAATTTATATTTTTGCAGGAATTTTAGGAATCTTACCATTTAGTGGAATGACAGAAGTTGGTTTAAATCCTGAAGATGGTCTTGAATTTTATATGAGTTTGGGTAAACATATGATTCTTCCAATGTTAACTCTTGGAATTCCATCAATTGCATATCAAGTTAGGTATGTAAGGAATGCTATGCTTGATTGTTTAAGTCAAGACTATATTAGAACCGCAAGGTCAAAAGGGGTGTCGGGATCAAAAATTGTTATGAGTCATGCTTTTAGAAATGCTTTAGGAACAGTTGCTACTTTAGTAGTTTTATCACTTCCTACGGTGTTTAACTCTGGGATAATTACAGAGTCGATTTTTGGATGGCCTGGTCTTGGCTCAGAACTTTTATCAGCAGTTACTAGTAGAGATAATGCTATTATGCTTAATATTGTAATGTTCTATGCATTTATTGCTGTAATGGCTACAATTTTAGCTGATATTGTACTTGCTATTGTAGATCCACGTGTAAAGTTGAGGTAATGGTATGATGAGAAAAAGTAAAAAAAATATTGATAAATCACAAAGTCCTAAAAGAATAGTTTTTGATAACTTTATGGCTAAAAAAACAGCTGTAGTGGGAGTTATTATCTTTGCTTTGATATTAGTTATTGTCTTGATTTTTCCAATATTTATAAAAACGGATATAAATAATATAGATCCTAGTAAAATATTTAACCCTCCAAGCAGTGAGCATTGGTTTGGAACAGATGAACTTGGTAGAGACTATTTTGCTAGAATTCTTATTGGTGGACGTGTAACGTTATTGTCATCATTTGTTTTAACTCTAGTTACGATGATACTAGCTGTTGTTCTTGGTATTGTTGCTGGGTATTTTGGCGGAGTAATTGATATGTTAATTATGCGTAGTTCAGAAATCATTAGTTCGATCCCATTCTTAGCAATTGCGATTATGATAAGCGTAATCCTTAGAGAAGCAGAAATGGCTACGAACTTACGTATTGTGTATATTATGATTGTAATAGGTTTTATAAGTTGGGGTGGTTATGCTCGACTGATAAGAGCAAATGTCATGTCTCTTAGAGAAAGTGAATTTATGCTAGCAGCAAAATCATTGGGTATTAAACGCTTTAATCAAATGTTTAGACATTTACTACCTAATGTAATTGGAGTAGTTATTATAGGTACTGCGCTACGATTTGCGAGTGCAATTTTAGTTGAATCAGGTTTATCATTTTTAGGTCTTGGAACGCAAGAACCTGATGCTTCATGGGGAGCACTTATAAACAATGCAAGAAGTTTTACTACAATTAGTCAACGTTGGTGGATATGGGTTATTCCTTCTGCATTTATTGTCTTGACTGTGTTTTCTGTAAATTTAATTGGTGATGGATTAACAGACGCAATAAATCCAAAAGAGAATGAAAGGTAAGGTGATAATATGGCATTATTAGAAGTGAAAAACCTGCATACTCATTTTCAAACAAGGGTAGGAACAATTAAATCTGTTAATGGAGTTGATTTTAATTTGGAGCAAGGGGTAACCCTTGGAATAGTAGGAGAGAGTGGAAGTGGTAAGAGCGTAACTTGTATGAGTATTCTTCAACTGCTTGATACTAATGGTGATATTGTTGAAGGAGAAGTTATTTTAGAAGGTAAAAATCTTACAAGATTATCTGAAAATGAACTTAGAGAAATTCGTGGTGATGATATCTCAATGATTTTTCAAGAACCAATGACTTCACTTAATCCGCTTCATAAAGTTTATAAACAAATTTCAGAAGTTATTATGTTGCATCAAAAGAAAACGAAAAAAGAAGCAGCTAGAATGTCTGTACAGTTATTAAAAGATGTAGGTATTCCAAATCCTGAGCAAGTTGCAAAGCAGTATCCATTTCAATTGTCTGGAGGAATGCGCCAACGTGTTATGATAGCAATAGCACTTGCTTGTGAGCCAAAAATTCTTATTGCAGATGAACCAACGACTGCATTAGATGTTACAATTCAAGCGCAAATTTTACAATTGATAAATAATTTAAAAAAGCAAAATAATACATCTATTATTTTTATAACTCATGATTTAGCTGTTATAAGTGAGATGGCTGATGAAGTTATGGTAATGTACTGTGGGCGCGTTGTGGAAAAAGCTCCAGCAGATATTCTATTTTCTGATATGAATAACTCACACCCTTATCGTGAAGGATTGCTAGAGTCATTGCCGGCAACTGAGTATCATGAAGATGAAGAGTATTTAAATGTAATCGAGGGAAGTGTTCCTGCTCCTTCTGAAATCCCAAAAGGGTGCGCATTTTGTACTCGCTGTAAATATGCAACAAAGAAATGTGAAGAAGAAATGCCTGATTTACAGGAAGTAAATCCAAATCATTTTATTCGTTGCTTCTATCCTAGTAATAGAGGAGGACATAATGGCTAATATATTGGAAATAAATGAATTAAAGCAGCACTTTGTTGTTGGGAAAACAAAGCCTATTATAGGGTCTAAGATTAAAGTTTTAGCTAATGATGGAATTTCTGTTTCTATTGCTGAAGGAGAAACTCTAGGTTTAGTTGGAGAAAGTGGTTGTGGAAAGTCAACTTTTGGTAGAACAATAACAAAGTTGTATAAACCTACAGCAGGAACAATTTTATTTGATGGACAAAACATTACTGAAATGAAAGGTGAAAAATTGAGAAAGCTCCGTAAGGATTTTCAAATTATATTTCAAGATCCATACTCTTCTCTAGATCCTAAAATGACAGTTGGGGCAATTATTGGTGAAGCACTTGTAGAACATAAAATGTTTAAGTCAAATTCTGCAGAGCTTGAAAATTATATTATAGAAATAATGGAAAAATGTGGATTGGCAGGCTATATGATTAATAGGTACCCTCATCAATTTAGTGGTGGTCAAAGACAAAGGATAGGAATTGCTAGAGCAATTGCTCTTAAGCCAAAGTTTATTGTTTGTGATGAAGCTGTAAGTGCACTTGATGTTTCTATTCAGTCACAAATAATTAATCTTTTAGTTGATTTACGTAAAGAATTCAATTTTACATATTTATTTATTTCACATGATTTAAATGTGGTTAGACATATAAGTGATCGTGTTGGTGTTATGTATCTTGGAAAAATTGTCGAACTTGCTGATTCAAAGGATATTTATAATAATACGCTTCACCCATATTCAAAAATGTTGCTTGAAGCTGTTCCTAAAATTGATGGTGGTAAGGCAGATGACCACGAGGTTATTCTTGGTGATATACCTTCAAATAGTAGTGTTAATCCAATTAAGGGGTGCAAGTTTCATACAAGATGTCCTATAGCAGAGAAGAAATGTAGTTTGGAAGTTCCTTTGCTTGAAGAAAAAGAAAAAAATCATTTTGTTGCATGTCACTTAGTGTGTAAAAATGAAGAGCTTTAAACAACGAAGAGAAGAGGCTTTAAAAGAGGAAGAAAAATATATAAAATTTAGAAATGAACATGAATTTACTAAAGAAGAAGTTAACTTTATTATTAAAAGTGGAGTTATGTTTTTTCTGATAATACTATTTATATGTGTATGCTTATTTGTTGTGGCATGGATGATTTAATAAAATTTGAGAAACTTTGGGGTAAGTTATTTCCAAAGTTTTTCTATAACTAATATGGAGGTAAAATGGCAAATTGGGATTTAACAGATATATTCAAAACAAAAAAACTTTATTATGAAGCAATTGAAACATGTTTGGAAAATGTTGATAAATTATGTAGTTATCAAACAATAGTTGTTACTAATATAAATGAGTTTTTAGAACTTTATGAAATAGTTATGAATGATTTAAGCGATATTGTTTGTTATGGAACTATGAATTATCATTTAGATATGAGCGCAAATGATACAATTAAAGATTATTTAAAGTCACAAAATATTGAAAGTGAAATTAAAGAAAAATTATCATGGTTTATACCAGAGATAGTTTGTGCGAATAAAAGTGAAGTGCTTAATGGTATAAGTGATGAAAACAGAGAAAAATATACACATTTTATTGAAAAGATATTTGATAACCAAGAACATGTTTTAAGTCCAGTAGAGGAAAAAATTATTGTTAGCTTAGAAAAAATAAGAGAAGATATTGTTAATACATATGATGCGCTTATGGTAAGTGATAGAAAGGGAGTAGATATTAAAATAGGTAATAAGCTTGTTCAGGTAAACTCGAGTAACTATAATAAACTACTTTCAGAACTAGAAGAGCAAGCAGATCGAGAAAAGGTTTTTACTACTTATTATCAATATTTTGAAGATCATTCTAATACGGTTGCAAATATGTATAATACAATATTATCTATAAATAGTCGCATTGCTAAATTTCATGGATATAAATCAAGTTTAGATGCTAAATTGAATTCAGAAAAAATTCCGGTTGAAGTTTATAAAAGCTTAATTAGAAATGTGAAAAAAAATTGTATTGAGTTACAGAGTTTTTTGAAATATCGAGAAAAAGAACTTGGGTTAGAACAGATACATACCTATGATCGTTTAAGAAAGGTTTACTCAACAGATAAGCAATATACATATGAAAGTGGGTTGAAACTGTGTTTTGAGGCTGCTAAGGGTGCAAATGATGATTATTTTAATTTAATTAAAACTGTATTACAAGATGGTTGGGTTGATGTCTATCCTAAAAATAATAAACGTGGTGGAGCTTATTCATGGAGAACGAACAACTCTCATCCATATATATTACACAATTATGATGAAACATTGAATAGTGTGTACACGCTAATGCATGAGGCAGGCCATTCGGTACATTCATACTTATCTGACAAATATCAATCACCAATAAATTCTAACTATAGTATTTATGTTGCTGAAGTTGCTTCAACTTTTGCTGAATGCCTTTTAACAGATTATTTACTAGCTAATGAAGAAGATGAGAATCTAAAGAAAACTTTAGTAGAAGAAAATATATTAAGAATTATTTCTACATTATATCGCCAAACTTTATTTGCTGAATTTGAATATATAGTTCATGAGTTAGTTGATAATGGGCAAGTTTTAACAAAAGATACATTAAATCAAGTTATGCAAGAGTTGTATTTTGATTATTATGGGATTAATTTAGAAACAGAAGCTTTGAAAAAGTATGTCTGGATGTATATAGGGCATTTATATTTTGCTCCGTTTTATGTGTATCAATATGCAACATGTATTACAGCGAGTTTTCAAATATATGACAAATATTGCAGGTCAAAAGAAGAGGGACTTGCAATGTTGTATGGTATTTTAAAGCAGGGAGGAAGCGATTATCCAAATAATATTTTATTAGATGTTGGTATTGATTTAACAAAAGATGAAACATACTCTGGAGTATTTAATTATCTAAAAAAGCAGGTTGAAATTCTTGTTAATATTTAAAGTTATATAGAAGTTTGGTTGAAAAATCAAACTTTTATGACTTTATATGCATTATTATATTTTATATCAATATAAAAGGTAGTTTTAAGTGTAAAAAACCTTAATATAAGTTATAATGTAAATAGGTGATTAAATATGATAATGAAAAATTTAACAAAAGAATTAAAAAATGAAAAAGTTAAAAATTTACTTAAAAAATTAAGGAATCAAAATGAACTTACTAGAGAAGAATATTTATATATTTTAGAAAATATTGATGTAAGTGCTTTTGAATACTTAAAACAGCTTTCTAGAAAGGTAACTGATGAAGTTTATGGAAAAGCTGTGTATTTACGTGGTCTAATAGAAATATCTAATTATTGTAATAGAAGTTGTAATTACTGTGGAATCAGAAAAGAAAATACCGATGTAAATAGATATAGACTTAGTAAGGAAGAAATTTTAAATAGCTGTGAAATAGGTTATAAACTAGGCTATAAAACATTTGTAATGCAAGGTGGAGAAGATAGTTATTATACCAAAGAGGTATTAAGTGATATAATTAGTGAAATTAGAAAGAAGTTTCCAGATGTAGCTATCACTTTATCAATTGGTGAGAGAAGTTATGAAGATTATCTTTCGTTTTTTAATGCTGGAGCGAACAGATTTTTACTTCGTCATGAAGCATATTCAAAAAATCTGTATAATCATTTACATCCTTCTTCAATGAGTTATGAAGATAGAATTGAATGTTTAAATAATTTAAAAGAAATAGGATATCAGACTGGACTTGGGATGATGATAGGGAGTCCAACTCAAACTAATAAAGATTTAGTGGAAGATTTAATATTTATTCAGGAATTTAAGCCTGCAATGTGTGGTATAGGTCCATATATTAATCACAAAAATACACCTTTTAAAAATGAGGAAACAGGTAATGTTGATCATACATTAGTAATGGTAGCTCTTGCACGATTAATCGTTCCAAGTTGTTTGATTCCAGCAACTACAGCACTTGCAACAATTGATAAAAATAAGAGGCTTGATGCTCTAAAGCTAGGTGCGAATGTAGTTATGCCAAACCTTAGTCCTCACTCAGCAAGGAAGTCATATGAAATCTATCAAGGTAAGAAGTTTCTAGGTTGTGAAGCAGCAGAAGAAAAGGATGCAATCATAAAAGAAATTGAAGATATTGGTCTTGAAGTAGTTCTTGTTAGAGGAGATACAAAAATGGAGGGATATGAATGTTTATAGATAATCAATATATAAAAGAAATATTAAAAGTTAACCCCACATATGAGGATGTATTGAGTGTTATACATAGGAGTAGGGAAGGTGAAAGTTTATCACACAAAGATATTGCAGTACTTTTAAATGCTGAAGATGAAAAAAGTATAGCTCTTGTTTTTGATGAAGCTTCAAGAATAAAAAGTAAATATTATGGAAATCGAGTAGTACTTTTTGCACCTCTTTATGTAAGTGATTACTGCACAAATAACTGTACTTACTGTGGATATAAACGTAGTAACGATTTTACTCGTAGAAAACTTAGCTATGATGAAATTAAAGAAGAAGTAAAATTTTTAGAGGAATTAGGACACAAGCGCCTTGCTCTTGAAGTTGGTGAAGATGAGGTTAATTTTGATTTTGAAACAATTTTATCTTCAATAGATGCTATTTATGAAAATAGTAGTATTAGAAGAATTAATGTAAACATTGCTCCAGTAAGTGTAGAGAAATTTTCAAGACTTAAAGCTAAAAATATCGGTACATATATTTTGTTTCAAGAAACGTATGATAAAAAGATGTATGAAAAGTATCATTCTAAAAGCTTAAAGGGAGACTTTGATAGACAACTGTATGCTCATCACAATGCAATGAAGGGTGGAATTGATGATGTAGGTGGAGGAGTTTTATTTGGGCTTAGCGATTATAAATTTGAAGTTTTATGTTTGATGCTTCACAATGAAGAATTAGAAAAAGAATTTAATGTAGGATTTCATACAGTTAGTGTACCTAGAATTAGAAAAGCTATTGGTATGGAAATAAATGAATTTAATCATTTGGTTAGTGATGAGGAGTTTAAGAAACTTGTTGCAATTATTAGAATTGCAATACCATTTACCGGAATAATCTTATCAACCCGTGAGTCAGAAGTAATGCGTCAAGAATTGATTGATTTAGGAATAACACAAATTAGTGCAGGAAGTCAAACTGGCGTTGGTGGGTATAAAGACAGTCAGTCAGGTAAGGCAAGTTTGCAATTTGCTACAAACGATGAGCGAAGCCCAATAGAGGTAATTAAGGATTTAATAAGAAGAGGGTACCTTCCTTCATATTGTACTGCTTGTTACCGAGTGGGAAGAGTTGGGCAAGATTTTATGGATATTGTAAAAGCTAATAAAATTCATTTGCTATGTCATCCTAATTCACTGATTACTTTTACTGAATATATTGAAGATTATGGAGATGAAGAACTCAAAACTTTGGGTTATAAGTTGATTGAAAATGAACTTGCTAAAATAGAGAATATAGAATTTAGAAAAAAGGTTAGTGAGAAGGTTGATTTAATTAGAAAGGGAGAGCGTGATTTGTATGTCTAATACTCCTGTTGCAAACATTTGTCATATTACTATTTTTGGGGATAGAAATTCTGGTAAAAGTAGCTTGTTTAATGCTATAATTAATCAAGATATTGCAATAATTGATGAAACTCTTGGTACCACTACTGATCCTATTCATAAGCGAATAGAATTACTTCCTTTTGGTCCGGTTCTTTTAACTGATACTGCTGGAATGGATGATGAAGGAGATTTAGGTAAAAAGCGGATTGAAAAATCAAAAAAAATGTATGCAAGAACAAATTTTGGAATAGTATTATTTGATGCAACAAAAAATAATTTTGATCATAGTTGTGAAAGCGAGTTAGCAAAATTTGATATTAGTTATGTGAAAGTTTTTAATAAGATAGATTTAATTTCAAATGAGAAATTAGAACAACTAAAAAAAGATTTTCCCAATGCTTTGTTTGTTGCAACAAATGATTTTAAAAGTGTTTTAGATTTTAAAGAGAGTTTAATGCATAAACTTAGCATACAAGAAAATAGATCTATTATAGGCAAATATTTAAATCCCAAAGATAATGTAGTATTAGTTATACCAATAGATAGTGAAGCACCTAAGGGAAGACTTATTCTCCCTCAGGTTCAAGTAATACGTGATTTACTGGATTACAATATTAATGCAATTATAACTAATGAAAATAATTTAGTAGAAACTTTAAAAAATATAGATAATGTTATGATGGTAATAACAGATTCTCAGGTTTTTCATAAAATAAAAGATATTGTACCAGATTCAATATATTTAACATCTTTTTCTATTTTGTTTGCTCACTATAAATCCAATTTAAATAATTTCAGTTTAACTCTTCCAACAAAAGTAAGTAATGTATTAATATGCGAAAGTTGTACACATAATGTTGGTCATGAAGATATAGGTATGGTGAAAATTCCGAGACTTTTGAAAAAAAGGTATGGAGATATTGAAATCAAACATGTAATGGGAAATGATTTTGTTAGTAGTTTGGATAATTTTGATTTAATTATTCATTGTGGTAGTTGTATGTTAAATGATAGTGTTATGAAGTATCGTATTAATTTAGCCAAAGAATCAAATGTGTTATTTACTAACTATGGGCTGTATTTAGCTTATGAAAGTGATATTTTAGATCGTAGTATCCAATTTTTTAAAGATAAAAATATTATAAAAGTTAATTAAGATGTATAAAAATACACATTATTTATATTGATGTATATTTTTATGCATTTTTCATATTAATGCATATTGAAATACATTAATAGATTTGATATAATACATATAAGGAAGTGATATGATGGATAAGTATGTTGCTATTATTGGTGATATAGTAAATTCTAAAAATATTGATAATAGAAGTGAAGTTCAGTATCAACTAAAAAATATTGTTGAATGTTTAAACTTAAAATATCAAAATGATATAATGTTTGATTTGAGGATAAGCTTAGGGGATGAAGTGCAGGGGGTATTTAGGCTTGGAGGTAATATTATAAGTGTTATTGAAGATCTCGAAATGATGATGTATCCTGTAAGAATGCGCTTTGGGATTGGTGTAGGAGAAGTTGATGAAGATTATGTTAGTGATAATACATTAGAAATGGATGGTTCTGCTTATCATTATGCGAGAGCTATGATTTCTGCAATTAAAAATCAAGAGTTAAAAAATTCTGATAGTTTTACTTTTGTGAGATTTTATTCTGATTCAAATGTAGATAATATTATTAATAGCATTTTTATTTTAGCCTCAACTTTAAAAATTAAATGGACTAGTAGACAACGTGAAGTTATAACTACATATATTATGAGTGATGAAAATCAATATCAAACTGCAGAAAAATTAGAGATTGATCAGTCAACTGTTAATAGAAGTTTAAAGGCTTCTAATTACTATAATTATCGTGATGCAATAACTAAACTAAAGTTATTTTTAGAAGATTTGGAGGTTGAAAAACATGGTTAAAACTGTATTGTTTATGTTACTAAGTGCTCATTTTTTAGCTGATTTTTATTTTCAAAGTAGTAAGTTATCAGATAGTAAAAGAAGTAATAGTATTAGTTTACTTATACATTGTGGAATTCACTTTATTGCGATGCTTATTTTAACTATACCAGTTATAAATTTAAAAGTTTCACTTGTTATTGTTGCAATTACAGTTTCTCACTATATAATTGATTTATTTAAAAGTAGGTTTGAAGAAACACCAAAAGTTTATATAATAGATCAAATATTACATATTGGAATAATATTTGTCAGTGCTTTAATTTTAAGTAATGATGTATATAGTTACTTTACAATTTCATATTTATCATGGATTTTAGCTTTGATTGTTATTATTAATCCAGTGAGAATTACTTTACAAAAAACTTTAATAAATTTTAAGCCTGAAGATGATCAAGGATATGCTAATGCAGGGGCATTGATTGGAATACTAGAAAGAGTAATAATTTTAATGCTACTTTCACAGGGTCAATACATCGCAATAAGTTTTGTTATAACTGCCAAATCAATTGTTAGATATGATAAAATTAGTAAAGATATAAGGTTTTCAGAATACTATTTACTTGGGACATTAACTAGTTTATTGTCTGTTATTGTAGTATATATTTTTGTTATAGCTTAGGTTAATTGACTTTCATTTCTTCATGTGTTAATATTGACCTTAGGTGAAGGTGATTGGAGAAAAATATGGAATTGAATAAGGGTAAATTGAATCAATCATATACTGTAGTAGAAATTAAAACAAATGATGAAAGCATGAAGGAATTCCTTTTTTCATTGGGGTGCTTTCCTGGAGAAAACTTGACTATTATTTCAAAATTAGCTGCTAATTTTGTTATAAGTGTCAAGGATGCGAGATATTCTATTGATGAAAATCTTGCTAAATGCATTATTGTAGAATAGTGAAATTAAACTGTAAGTATTTACAGTTTTTTTATGCACTTATCTATTGCGTAATGGTTACGCTTATGGTAAAATATAAGGGAAGTTAAATACATGTACTAATATAGGAGGAATTTTATGAAAATAGCATTAACAGGTAATCCAAATAGTGGGAAAACAACTCTTTTTAATGCAATTACTGGTAGAATTGAACACGTTGGAAATTGGGCTGGTGTTACAGTTGAAAAAAAAGAGGGAAAAATAAAAGATATTTTAAATAAAAGTGATTTAGATTTAGTAGCTGTAGATTTACCTGGTGCTTATTCAATGAGTCCATATACTGGTGAGGAAAGTGTTACTAGTGAGTTTATTAAAAATGAGAATCCAGATGTTATTATTAATATTGTTGATTCAACAAATCTTAGTAGAAGTTTGTTTTTTACAACTCAGCTTTTAGAATTGAAAATTCCAGTTGTTATTGCTTTAAATAAAAGTGATATAACTGCTAAGAAAGGAAATAAGATTAATACTGGATTACTTAGTCAATATTTAAACTGCCCTGTTGTTGAAACAACTTGTACAAAGTCAACTGATAATGGATTAGAGTTACTGATTTCAGAGTGTGTGCGTCATATTAAAAGTCCTCATGAACAAATACCACCTAGGATTGATGGGTTGAAGAAAGCTGCAAGTGAGAAGCAGTATTTAAGTGCAGATAAAAAACGGTTTGCATTTGTGAATGAAATTGTAGAAGAAGTAGAGCGCAAAAAAATTAGTGCTTCTGTACAAACAAAGCAAGATAAAATTGATAGAATTGTAGCGCATAAATGGTTGGGAATTCCAATTTTTGTTGCTGTAATATATTTTATATTTTCAGTTTCACAAGCATGGATTGGCCCACTTATAGCAGATACTTTAGTGGGATGGCTTGAAAGTTTTCAAAGCTACATTGCAAGTTTATTTGATGGTGCTAATCCTCTAGTAGAAGCCTTACTTGTTGATGGTATCATAGGGGGAATAATAGCAGTAATTGGATTCTTACCTCTAATTATGGTAATGTTCTTTTTAATGGCATTATTTGAAGATTGTGGTTATATGGCTCGTGTTGCTGTAGTAATGGATCGCTTCTTTAAAAAAATTGGACTTTCTGGAAAAAGTATCATTCCAATGGTAATTGGAACAGCATGTGGAATTCCTGGAGTAATGGCTTCTCGAACTATTAGAAACGAGCGTCAAAGAAGAACGACTGCAATGCTTACACCTTTTATGCCATGTGGTGCAAAACTTCCAATCATTGCATTATTTGCTGGTGTATTCTTTGCAGGTAATGCATGGGTTGGTACTGCAATGTATTTCTTGGCAATTGTCATTATTATTGTAAGTGCTTTAATAATTAGAAAAATTACAGGAGATACATCACAGACATATTTTATTTTAGAACTTCCAGAATATCGTGTTCCAAGCATAAAAAGAGCAGTAGTTTCTATGATGTCACGTGCAAAGGCATTCATTATAAAAGCAACAACAATTATTCTTATTTGTAATGCTATCATACATATTATGCAGACTTTTACTTGGTCATTTACAGTTGCAGAAAATGCATCTGATAGTATTCTTGCTTCTGTTGCTTCTCCATTTGCAATACTATTTATTCCACTTGGATTTGGTGTTTGGCAGTTTGCAGCAGCAGCAATAACAGGTTTTATCGCCAAGGAAAATGTTGTTGGTACCCTTGCTGTTGTATTTGGAGTTTCAAATTTTATTGATGCAGAAGCATTTGAACTTGCTGATACAGCTGGAGCTGTAAATAGTGTAGAAGCAGCATTTGCAATTACTTCTGTCGCAGCTTTATCATATTTAATATTTAATTTATTTACACCACCTTGTTTTGCCTGTATTGGAGCAGTAAGAGCAGAAGTTAACTCTACTAAGTGGACACTTGGGGCAATAGGCTTTCAATTTGCAGTTGGTTATGTCCTTGCTTTTGCAACGTATCAAATAGGAACAGTGGTTACATTAGGAGAAGTGGGGAGTGGCTTTGTCCCTGGATTGATAGCTGTAATAGTAGTGTGTGGATATATTGGTTATTTGATGAAAAAAGGATCAAGTGTTGAAAGTTAGGAGTTTTTATGGAGACAATAATAGCAGTATTGATAATAATTGTAATACTATTTTTAGCTATTTTAAAAATTTATACTGAAAAGAAAAAGGGAGCTAAATGTATAGGGTGTCCTGCTTATAAAGATGACAACGGATGTTGTTCAATGAAGAAGTGAATATTTGCGAAGTCATTTGGCTTCGTTTTTATATAAAAGTTTATTTTAAATAAAATATTTTTTAGTTGACATAGCATATTCAAGTATGCTAAAATATAAAACGTAGTCATTACGCTTAGGAGGAAATGTTATGAAAAAAATTATAGTAATCATATTTGCTGCATTTGTACTTGTAGGGTGTAGTAGTAGTGAAAAAAGTGAAAGTGGAACTAAAACTATTGAAATAGCTGGAGAAAATATAGAAATTCCAAGTAATCCACAAAGAATTGTTGCCGATTATTACGTTGGAGAATTAATTATGTTAGATGCTAATTTAATAGGAGCAGATTTTACTTATTCTTCAACTTTGTGGGGAGATATAAGTGATATTGAAAATGTTGGACAGTCAATGGAAGCTGTAGCTGGACTTGAACCTGACTTAATAATTACAATTAATGAAGAATATGTTGATCAATATAAAGAAATTGCAACAACTGTTGTTATTCCATATGGAACTTATAATCCAGAAGAGTTGGTTTTAAAACTTTCAGAAATCACAAATACTGAAGAAAAAGCGGATGAGTGGGTAGATAATTTTAATAGCAATATTGAAGAGTTAAAAGAAATAGTTGATGAGGAAGAGACTTGGACAATTCTTGAACTTAATGGTGAAGGAGCTTATTTTTATGGAGAGCATTACGGTAGAAGTGGTTATATCCTATATGATAAATTAGGACTTAAATCAACACAAGAGGCAGAAGAGCAGTATGTACGAAAAGCAGATTCTTATTTAAATGCAACAGTTGAATCGATGCCAGATCTTGTTGGTGACAATTTAATATTAGTATACCCACCAGATGTTGATTATACTAAGCACCACTTTTTAACAAATGATGTTTGGAATAGCTTAAATGCAGTTAAACAAGGCAATGTATATTATGTACAGGCAGATGATTTTTGGTATCTTGATCCATTTTCATTAGATAAACAAGTTGAAGTTTTGAAGGAAATTTTCAATGAAAAAAACCCAAAATAATCTTATAATAATAGTGCTAATTTTAATATTGATCTTAGTAGTGATGTTGTCAATTTCTCAGGGAGAAATTGATATTTCATTTTCAGAATCTCTAAAAGCTTTATTAAATAAATCTACCTCATTTAATAATAATGTAGTAAATAAAATTAGACTTCCAAGAGTAGTAGTTGGAATTTGTGTAGGTGTTGCACTTAGCTTAAGTGGGTTAATAACAAGCATAGCCCTTAAAAATCCGTTGGCGGATAGTGGAATTTTAGGAATTCAATCAGGAGCAACAATAGGAGCACTTATTGCAATTTTGGTACTTCCTTCAATGATAATTTACTTACCTATATTTTCATTTATTGGAGGAATAGTAGTATTTTTATTACTACTTTTAATTACAGTAGGGAAAAATGGATATTCTTCTAAAAATATTGTACTAAGCGGTGTAGCAATGAATGCTTTTGCAACATCTATTACTGGTACTATTGCTATAGTATATGCTGATAGATTTAAAAATGCATTAGGTTGGTTGAATGGATCACTTTCTACAATAAGTGTTACTGATATGAAGGTTATCTTAATATATACAACTATACTAGTAATAATAATTCTATTTTTTATCCCAGTAATAAAAATTTTAATGCTAGATGACAACGCAATACTAAACATAGGACATAATCCCAATGTCTTAAGATTTATTTTAACACTACTTGCAGTACTATTAGCATGTATTAGTGTAGCATTTGTTGGGGTAATTGCATTTATTGGAATAATTGCTCCACAAATAAGTAGAAAATTAGTCGGTGTAAATATAGGGTATTTAATTGTTTCTTCAGTTTTGATTGGAGCTATCTTAGTGGTTGGAACAGATCTTTTACAAAGGATTATATTTTCCCCAATGGAAGTTCCAGTTGGAATTTTAATTGGAGTAATTGGTGCACCGATGTTTATTATTTTGGCTAGGAGGAAATCATAGTGTTAAATGTAGAAAATTTAAAGTTAACAATTGAAGATAATTTAATATTGAATGATATCTCTCTAACTGTAAATAAAGGTGAATTCATTTCAATAATTGGAGCAAATGGTAGTGGAAAGAGTACATTTGTAAAAGCAATAACTAAAAGAATAAAAGACTTTAAAGGCGTTGTAAAAATTGATGGAAAAAATTTGTTGAATTTGAAGCATAAAAACCTTGCTAAGTTTGTTTCTACATTTGCACAGCATCATGAAAGCATAGAGGAACTAACAGTATATGATATTGCTTCTTTTGGAAGGGTTCCACATAAGAAAACTTTGGCACTTCTTTCAAAAAAAGATTATGAAATTATAGATGATGTTTTAAAGCATTTAGATATCTATGATTTAAAAGATAGAATTATTTCTACGCTCAGTGGTGGTGAATTGCAGAGAGTGTACCTTGCTGCATGTTTGATTCAAGAACCAGAATTTTTAATTTTGGATGAACCGACAAATCATCTAGATATTAAGCATCAATATAATATTCTTTCTCTAATTAAAAAATATTCAACAAAGAATAATCTTACAGTTTTATGTATTTTACATGACCTAAATCAAGCTATGAAGTATGGTGATAAGATAGCAATTTTAAAAGATGGAAAAATTTATTCTTATGGGAAACCAATAGATGTTATTAATGAAAAAGTTGTTGAAGAGGTTTTTGAGGTATCGTCAAAGTTATATAATGATGAAAATGAAATCCATATTGATTTTTTAATATAAAATTTACAGTAAACTAGGTATTGATTTTTATCTAGTTTTATTTTATAATAATATTAGCAATCAAATGTATAGATTGCTAATAGGAGGTAATTATGAAAAAACAATTTAAAGCAGAATCAAAAAAATTACTTGATTTAATGATCCATTCAATTTATACGCACAAAGAAATATTTTTAAGAGAATTGATTTCAAATAGTAGTGATGCAATTGATAAACTACATTTTAATTCTTTAAGTGATAGTAGCATAAAAATTTCTAAAGATGATTTAGAAATTAGCATTAGTATTGATAAAGAAAATAGAATTTTAACGATATCAGATAATGGTATTGGAATGAGTAAAGATGAACTAGAAGAAAATTTAGGTACTATTGCAAAAAGTGGATCTCTTGATTTTAAGAAAACGGTTGAGAATAATGAAGACATTGATATTATTGGTCAATTTGGGGTAGGGTTTTACTCAGCATTTATGGTGGCAGATAAGCTGGAAGTTATTTCAAAGCCATATAGTGGGGAAGCATATAAATGGATGAGTAGTGGAGATGATGGATACACAGTTGAAAAGTCATCTAGAAATTCAAATGGAACTACGATTAATGTATATATTCGTCAGAATACAGAAGAAGATAATTATGATGAATATCTTGAGGGGTATCGAATAAGAGAACTTATTAAAAAATATTCTGATTATGTAAGATATCCGATTAAAATGGATGTAGAAAAAGTTGAAGATGAAAAAGCAGTTATTGAAACTGAAGTGTTAAATTCTATGATTCCACTATGGAAAAAAAGAAAAAGTGAAATAACCGAGGAAGAGTACAATGATTTTTACAAATCACAATTTCACGATTTTACAAATCCACAAAAAATAATTCACACTAATGCAGAAGGTACTGTTTCATTTAATGCTATAATCTATATTCCATCTTCTGTTCCAATGAATTTTTATCAACAAAACTCAACAACTAGCTTTAAGCTATACTCAAAAGGCGTATTTATTATGGATGAATACAAAGAATTAATTCCTGAATATTTTAAATTTGCTAAAGGTCTTGTAGATACAGATGATGTTAATTTAAATATTTCCAGAGAGGTTCTTCAAAATAATCATAAACTTAAGCTAATTTCAAAAAATATTGAAAATAAGATAAAAACTGAACTTGAAAAGATGCTTAAAAATGAGCGTGATGAATATGAAAAGTTTTTTGATAATTTTGGACTTCAGCTTAAATATGGATGCTATTCTGATTTTGGAATGCATAAAGAAAAAGTTCAAGACTTATTATTATTTAAATCTTCGTTTGAAGATAAATATACAACATTGCAAGAATATGTTAGCAGAATGCATGAAGATCAAACAGACATTTACTTTGTAAGTGGAAAAGATATTGAAAAAATAAAGGTAATTCCACAGCTTGAAAAGATTCAAGATAAATATGAAGTATTATATTTTACTGATGAAATTGATGAGTTTCTAGTACAAATTATAATGTCTTATCAAGATAAGAATTTTAAATCTATTACACAAGGTGATTTAGATATTGATGAGAGTGAGAATATTGAAGAATTAAAAACTGAAAATCAAGAACTGTTAAACAATATTAAAGAAGCTCTAAATGATAATGTAGCTGAAGTAAAGTTATCAAGTAGATTAGTTTCTCATCCTGTTTGTTTAATTAGTGGAGATGGCTTATCATTTGAGATGGAAAAAGTATTAAGTGCTATGCCAAATTCAGCTGAGGTTAAAGCTACAAAAATTTTAGAAATTAATCCAGATCATGAGATATTTAATAAATTACAAAAATTAGATAAAGATGAAATAACAAAATATTCAAAAATATTATATAATCAAGCATTGCTACTTGAAGGTCTACCGTTAGAAGATCCAGTGGAATTCTCAATTTTATTAAGTGAGTTAATGAGTAAATAAATAAGTATAGTGTATTGGTGTTTACAGTTATATGTAGCATTGTAAATGATGTGAGACCAAAAAGTCTAAAAAAATTAAAATAACGTGATATATTATGATTGAAGTGGGTTGTGCAAGTTAGCAAACTGATCTTCAATCATTTTTCTTGCTTCATTTGGACTAAGCCAGTCTAGTAAGCGAATTGGGATATTATTACTTCTTTTTATAAGTTGTATTTTGAAATAGAACTCCTTGTTTTCTAAGGAATCTAAAAAGAGAAGAAGGATGTCTGATATAATCCCCATAAAGTAGACAGTTAATAAAAAGAGTGATACTCTATAATTAACTAAAAACTTTAAGGGGGTTTTTATATGGCTAGAAAAGGACAAAAATTTAAAACATATTCACCAGAGTTAAAAAGAATAGTTGTAATGGAAAGATTGAAAGGTGTTTCACTATCTATTCTATGTGATAAATTCGATATATCATCTGATGGAATGATAGTTAGATGGGTTAATGATTATAAAATGTTAGGTGATGAAGCATTTGTTGATAAAAGGCATTATACAAAAGAACAAATACCTACTAAGGGTCGACCAAAAACAAAATTTGATTCTCCTGAAGAAGAGAATAAGGCACTTAGATTGGAGAATGAATATTTAAAAAAGCAAGAGGCACTCAAAAGGGGGTGCAGTGTAGAAGAATTAAATTTATGGTCATCAAAGAATCTAAAGTGAATATATCTATAACTAGAAAATGTGAAGTTCTAAATGTTAATAAATCATCATACTATAAGTGGCTAAATTCTGATAATACATATGATGATACTATAGACAAATTAGTTATTGAAATATTTAATAAACACAAAGGTACTTATGGTAAAAAAAGGATAGTAATTTCACTTAAAAACATGGGATATGTAGTAAATCATAAGAAAGTATATCGGATAATGAAAAAACATGGCTTAAAAGCAAGAATTAGAAGAAAATGGAGAGTTGGAAAATATATCAAACATAATACTTATGATAATGTATTAGATAGAGATTTTAAAGCAACAATTCCAAATGAAAAATACACGAGTGATGTTACTCAGTTAAAAACTATAGGTAATAAAAAATACTACCTATATCCAATAGTAGATTTGTATAATAATGAAATTAAAGCATATAGTTGTACATAGTAGTAATGATAATTACTTAGTTAAATCATACACAGTGATCAAGGAGCACAATTTACATCATACATGTATACAGAACATTTAGCACAATATCCAAACTTACAAATATCAATGTCACATGTAGGAGAGTGCTATGACAATGCTCAAATGGAAAACATTTTTGGTCATATCAAAGACGACTTCTATATATTTTATAACCCACAAACTGAAGATGAATTATACTCAAATATGAGAGATTATATAAATTACTACAATAATGAGCGCATACAAACAAAACTAAAAATGAGCCCTACTCAATATAGGACTCATCATACTTAATATTCTTTTTTATTTTGCTGTCTACTTGACAGGGATACATTCAGTCTAGTATATGCATAGTTTTGTTTTAATTTACCATATAGTTCATTTAAACCTATATTAGGATTTCTACGTATCAAGTTATTAATGTTATTAATTTCATCTTCAGTATGAGCATTAGGATGTGGTGTAAGAGGTCTTTTAGATTTGTCCACTAGAGAATCTATAGTGCCGTCAAATACTTTATTCCAGCGCATAAGAGATGCTTTAGATATTTTATATTTTCTACAAACATCATTTACTGA
>JBKEBI010000027.1:0-7101 GCA_047973085.1 Bacilli bacterium
TAAAGAAAATGGCACAGAGGGTATAGGAAATATTAGTGAAATATGCATATAAATATAACAAAAGCATTGGAATTCATCCACATAGGATAAATATCAATGCTTTTTGTCTACAGTCTGAACAACCTTTCGGTTGTTTTTTGCCAATTAATATAGGGGGGAATATAATTTATTTTTTGTAGTCTTTCTCAACTACAAATATATTATATACTCCTCTTGTGCTTATTTTGTGCTTATTCAAATACAAATTGATTTGTATAAAGTTCTTGATATAATCCTTCTTGATTAACAAGCTCTTTGTGATTTCCATGTTGTATTATTTCACCGTCTTTAAGAACTAAAATTAAATCTGCATTCAAAATTGTTTTTAAACGATGCGCTATAACAAAACTTGTACGATTCTTAACTACATTATCCATTGCAGCCTGAATTCTTTCCTCAGTAACTGTATCTACATTACTTGTTGCCTCATCAAGAATAAGTAGCATTGGATCAGTAAGAATAGTTCTTGCAATTGAAATTAATTGCTTTTGCCCAGTACTCAGTACACTACTTTGTTCATTTACAAGTGTATCATACCCATCTTTCAATGTCATAATATAATCGTGAATATTAGCAAGCTTTGCAACATTTATCACATCATCTAGTGTAGCACCTGGCTTTCCATACGCAATATTTTCAAATAGAGTTCCGCTAAATAATACACTATCTTGTAAAACAATCCCAACATTTTTTCTTAATGAACCTACATCAATATTATTAATATCAATATCATCATAATAAATCATGTCATCTTCTACATTATAAAATCTATTAAGTAAATTCATAATTGTTGTTTTTCCACTACCTGTTGGTCCAACAAGAGCAACCATACGATTAGCATACACTTCAATATCAACATTCTTTAATACATCGTTGCCTTCCTCATATCCAAAAGTAAGGTTTTTAAGTGTTAGAGAATTTTTTATTGGTTCTAAAGTTTTCGCATCTTCACTTGAAACTACATCTTCTGTTTCTTCAAGTATTTCACCTACACGTTCTGCACCACTCACTGCTAATTGTACAACGCTATATTGTGCTGCAATTTGCTGAAATGGTTGAAAAAATGACTGTGCAAATTGAATAAACGTTACTAACATACCTACCTGAATAACCCCATTAATAGCCATTCTACTACCAAATAGTATAATTAAAGCTATTGATAATAGCCTAAATCCATTAATTGTCGGAGCAAGCATTCCAGAGAATGTCTGTCCTAGAATTGATGTATTACGATACGCATCATTAAATGGCTCAAAATCTTTGATTACTTCTTCTTCTAATCCATTTGTTATAATAATTCTTTGTCCAGCTATTTTTTCATCAATATAACCATTTAGTTCTCCAAGCTTCTTCTGCTGCACACTAACATATTTTCTTGCTTGTCTAACAATTAGAAGCATGATAACTACAAGTACTAACCCTAACCCTATAATTATCATTCCTAAATTAAACTGCTCTTTTAACATTTTATAAGTTACCGCAACAAGTAAGAATACAGATGATAAAAGCTGTACCCCCGCTTGATTAATCATATTAGAAACATTATCTATATCGTTTGTAAATCTACTTAAAACATCTCCATCATTACTACTGTCAAAAAACTTTATTGCAAGATTTTGAAGCTTTGTAAATAATTCGCCTCTCATATATTTGCTAGCAATAGTACTAACATACACCATTGATAAGCTGAATACTAAAAATGATATAGCTGTTCCCACCGTGTTTATTATAAACAACCTTAAAGTTTCATGAAATTGTTCTTCATAGTCTTTTACATCCCCAAAAAATAATTCTTTTACTGTTAAACCTGTTTGATCTTCAATTTCATCTAAATCCATATCTGGTTGAGCATTGGCAAGAACTTCTTTTAGCTCGTCATTATTCAAATCTTTTAAGTAACTTGCTTCCTCACTACTAGCAAAATCATTCTCCTCACGAATTTGATTTACTAAACTATAGTTAGAAAGCGCAGTAATTGAATTTCCCAGCTTTACAGGCATCTCTACACTAAAATATGTCGCAGAAATAACAAAGACTAAAGCAATAATTAAAGATAGCGTTTGTCCAACTGTTTTATGTAAATAATTAAATATATAACCTACACCTTTCATACTACTGCACTCCCTTCTGTGACATATAAATTTCTTTATATGCCTCACTTTTTTCAATTAATTCTTTGTGAGTACCAATAGCATCAACTCTACCTTCATCAAGAACAATAATTTTATCAGCATGTACTATTGAAGAAATTTTTTGACTAATAATAAACTTTGTCGTATTAGTAAACTCTTCTTCTAACCCTTCTTTAACAAGCTTTTCGCTTCTTGCATCAAGTGCACTAGTAGAATCATCTAAAATTAAAATACTTGGCTCTTTAACAAGCCCTCGAGCAATACTAATTCTTTGCTTTTGACCACCACTAAAGTTACTTCCACGCTGATACACTTCAGAATTAAATCCTAATTCTTTTTTTAAAATAAATTCTTCTGCTTGTGCAATCATTGCACTTCTTGCAACCTCATTTTCACTTGCATCAAGTTTACCGTCTAGAATATTTGTTTTAATTGTACCAGAAAATAAATATGGTTTTTGAAGAACTACTGAAATTTCACTTCTAATTCTTGCCTTCTTTATATCATTTAAATTAACTCCCCCAATTAAGATTTCTCCTTCTTGAGGTGCATATAAACGAGATAATACATTTACAAGAGTAGACTTTCCACTACCAGTTGCTCCAACTATACCTATCATTTCACCTTTTTTAACACTAAAACTAATGTTATGAAGAGAATGATTATCATCTCCTTCATATTTAAATGATACATTTTTAAACTCAATGTCATTATATAAACTAATATCAACTTTATCAGTAAAAACTTCTTCTATTTCATAATTTAATAACTCATTAATACGTGAAAAACTTGCTGCAGCTCGCGATACCATCATCATCAAGAATCCACTCATTGTAAGAGTAAAGAAGATCATTGTCATATAATTTATATATGATACAAGGTCACCTAATGCTCCAATATCACCAACTACCTTATCACTTGCAAAATAAATTGCTACTACAACAGACATCATTCCTACAAAATTAAAAAACGGCATAATAATTGAAAAATTTCTCCCAATCTTCATATTGATTCTAGATAGAATATCTACATCCTTGTCAAACTTTTCAATTTCTAACTTTTCTTGTACAAAAGATTTTACTACTCTTGCTCCTAAAAAATTATCCTTAACCCTAGCATTAATTTTATCTAAAGAAGACTGATATTTTTTGAAAAGTGGAAAAGTAAACTTGTTTACAATGCCTAAAATTACCATTACAAATAGCACTTCTACAATAATAATCCACCAAAGCTCTGGAAAAATCATCAATGCTAAAATAAATGATCCAATAAACACTAGTGGCAAGCTTATTAACTGTAGTAACCCTATAAACAACGCATTTTGAACTTGATTCACATCGTTTGTCATTCTTACTACTAGATTTGATCCTTTAAATTTCTCAATGTCAGAAAAAGCAAATGATTGAATTTTTTTAAACATATCTTTTCTAATGTCTGATCCAACACTTTGAGATACCCTAGCTGCAATAATAGCATTAGCAATAGCAGCTATTAGACCAATAATTGCCATTATTACAAGTATTGTTCCATATTTATCTACAACATCCATATCAGGCGATAAAATACCCTGTTCATTAACGTTTTGAACTCCTTCTGATAATACTTTTGACAACAGCTTTGGCTGAAGCAACATCATTACAACATTTATTGCAATCATCACTATTGCTAAAAGTAAAAACTTTTTATACTTTAAAATATACTCTTTCATAAACATCCTCCTTCTAATATTATAGCACAATTATATATTATAACATATTAAAAAATGCATGTGTTACATTTTTTTTATTTTGTAAACTTATACGTCTTCATTGAATAATTATTACTGTTTCTCTTGTATTTATGTATAACATATGATACAGTATACATATGAATAATGATTCATATGAGGAGGAAGTTATGATACAAATATTAGATGAACAAATTTATGAATTAAGTAGTTTTTACAAAATATTTGGTGATCCTACACGTCTAAAAATTTTAATAGAATTAGTTGAAAGTGAAAAAACTGTTTCAACATTAGTTGAAAATCTAGGTATGAGTCAATCTGTAATTAGCCATCAACTAAAAGTACTCAGAGATCATCGTATTGTAAAAAATGAACGAAAGGATAAATATGTAATATACTCACTTGATGATAATCACGTATTATCTACATTAACACAGGGTATTGAGCATATTATGCACGGGTAATTTTATGAAAATAATTAAAATAAAAGTTAAAGGGTTAAGTTGTAATTCTTGTGCTTTAAAGATTGAAGATAAACTTAATAAACAAACATATATTGAAAAAGCAGTTGTTAATTATATTGATCAGTCAATAAAGATAACTTACACAAATATTGATAAAAAAGAGCTTTTAATAAACATTAAAAAAATTATAAGAAGTATAGAAAATAATGTAGAAGTATATGCAGATGAAAAACAAATTGAGCCTACAAAAAAAATTAACTTTAAACTCATTAGATTAATAACTGGAATCATTTTCATACTAATTATGTTTACTTTTGACTTTGAAACAGAAATATACTTAAAAGTTATTACTTTCATTATATTTGGTTATGATGTAATATATAAAGCGCTCAAAAAAATATTTACAAAAGATATTTTTAATGAAAACTTTTTAATGAGCTTTGCCACAATCAGTGCTTTTGCAATAGGCGAAGTTAACGAGGCAATAGGTGTAATGCTTTTTTATCAAATTGGAGAATTCTTTCAAGATTTAGCAGTAGATAATTCAAAAAAATCTATTGAAAATTTAATGGATATTTCTATTGAAACTGCCAATCTATATAAAGATAATAAAGTTACTGCAATTGATGCAAAAGATATACAAATCAATGATATTCTTCTGGTAAAGGCAGGGGAAAAAATACCAATAGACGGAGTTATAGTTGAAGGTAGTACAAGGCTTGATACAAGTTCTTTAACTGGGGAAAGTTTTCCCACTTCTGTAAAAGAAAATGATTCTGTACTTAGTGGAGTAATCAATTTAAATGAGGTAATTAAAGTAAAAGCTACAACTACATATGATGATTCTACTGTTGCTAAAATTATTGAACTTGTAAAAGATTCGGCAGCTCACAAAGGAGAAACCGAAAAATTTATTACAAAATTTTCTAAAATATATACTCCTATTGTACTATTTTTAGCTTTTCTACTTGTTCTAATTCCTACTCTAATTAATCCAGATAACTTTAATATATGGTTTGAAAGAAGTTTAATTTTCCTTGTTGTTTCGTGTCCATGTGCTTTAGTTGCTTCAATTCCTCTAACGTTCTTTAGTGGGCTGGGACATGCTTCAAAACATGGAATTTTAGTAAAGGGAAGTAATTATTTACAGGCAGTTACTAAAACCTCAAAAATTGTATTTGATAAAACTGGTACAATTACTAAAGGAGTTTTTACAGTTTCAGAATTTAATACAACCATTGATGAAAAAGATTTTTTAAATATTGTTTATAACACTGAAAAATACTCAAATCACCCTATTGCAACTTCTGTCATTGAATATATAAAATTAAATTATACTGTTGAAGATGAAGATTATAAAGTAGAAGAAATAGCTGGTAAGGGTCTTCGTGCTACAAATAATGAACATCAAGTGTATCTTGGTAATATTGCTTTACTTAATGATGTAGATGTCAATTATCCTGAAGTAACTTCACATGGTAGTTGTATATATGTTGTAGTCGACAAAGTATATGTAGGTTATATAACAGTTTCAGATCAAATTAAAGATGAAGCACAGAAGGCAATTCATAAATTAAAGTCTGAAGCTATTGAGACAATTATGTTAACTGGTGACAAAGATTTAGAAGCTACATATGTTGCAAATAAAGTTGGTATTGATAAAGTATATAGTAGCTTACTCCCTCATAATAAGGTTGAGAAGATGAATGAACTTTGTGAGACAAATGAAAACATTACGATATTTGTAGGTGATGGGATCAACGATGCGCCTGTTCTTAAGCGAAGTGATATTGGAATTGCTATGGGAGCAATCGGTAGTGATGCTGCTATTGAAGCAAGTGATATTGTAATAATGAATGATAATTTAAATAGCATTAATAACCTGCTATCAATTGCTAAAAATACTGTAAATATTGCAAAGCAAAATATATTCCTAGCTCTTTTTATTAAAACAATAGTCCTTATTTTAGGTGCAGCTGGTCTTGCTTCAATGTGGCTTGCTATTTTTGCAGATGTCGGTGTAACCCTTATTGCAATACTTAATGCAAGTAGAAAGAAATAATATTTTTTATATTAATATAAAAATACACCCCATTAACAATGAGGTGTATTTGCCTTTCTATTTATATTTTCTTTTATTAATAGTAGAAATACTTGCTCCAACAATTACAGTTAGAATACCCAAGAACATATAGTTATTCATCCCTGTATCTGGTAAATTTGTTTTTCTATAATAAAATGTATACTCTTTTGCTTCTGTATTTACTTCTCCTATCTCTTCATCTACTTTATATCCAGATATTTCTTTTGGATATACAACTTCCAACATATTATCTGTAATCACTATCGTTTTTTCTGCTAATACTTTATTAGTTCCCTCTTCTAAATAATAAACGGTGAAAGTATTAATTGAACTAGTATTATAGTAATATGTAATTTCATTATCTGCATATGCTTCAAGCGTTATATCTTTATAAACACTATCTACATATGGATAATTTACTCTTCTTGTATCATCAATTGCTAGTGATTCTGTTGTGATTGTTGAACCTATACTCCCATTAAACTCTTCAACAACTAATATAGTTCCATCTATACTTTTATGTATCACTTTGTATTCAATGAGATTACTTTCCTCACCATCATTCCACAAAGCAACTAAATCCATATCTGATTCTAATGGCTTGTCAAATTCGAATCTAGTTGGCATATTATTTGAATCATAATAATACCAACCTAA
>JBKEBI010000040.1:0-32105 GCA_047973085.1 Bacilli bacterium
TATATTATACCAAGTAGAAGTAGAAATTTTAAGTGAATAACTAACAAAAAGACTCAATATTGCAATTTGTTGAAAACTCACATATCAAAAAAGACCATCGACTACTTTGTCGACAGTCTGAGTAAATCTTAGATAAATTCTAAGGTTTACTTTTTTGTTTTATTAAAATATTATAAACTTTTTTAAATGCCTCATTTCATTATCTCAAAAAACTAGGAAATTGCAAGCACTTTAAAATTTATACGATGAAAATTGATTTTTGTTGTTATTAAACAAAAACAACTTACATCATTATTATATTACAAGTGCTTATAAATGTCTACTTTTTTGAGCACTTGTAATTAATACAAATATAATAAAATAGGAGGGTTTTAATGAAAAACAAATTTAAAATATTATTGCTTGCTATAGTGCTACTTTCTGCAAACTTAACAAATAGTAGCGCGTCCGCCATAGATAACACAAGAGCAGATTTAGGTATACTTGACTCTTTAAAAATTACAAATCAATCTGGAGACACAATTGATAACAATGACACAATGATTAGTGGCAAAAGATACACATTATTATATGAATGGTCATTAGATGAGCCAGCAACAGACTACAAAAATAAACAAGCGACATTTGAAATTCCAAGTGTATTTACCGTCAATTCAATCTCCCCTACGAGTATTCCATTGTATTATGATGACAATGGTACTAAAATACAAATTGGAGATGTTACTGCAAATACTAGTGATGGGACATTATCTGTCCAGTTTAACGATAATCCCATTTTAGATGAAAGATCAAATATAACAGGATGGCTTTCACTAACTGCAGAATGTGGTAGCAACTTAGGTGAAACAGATATAACAGTTGGTTGGGATGGTAGTACAGAAAGCAAGATAACTGTTAATGTTACTTCTGATACTCCTGGAAGTAATCCAATAAATGCCTACAAATATGTAAAAAGTGGCTCAAATAGCAGTGGCCAACCGATTGTACAACAAGATGATAATGGTAGATTTTATATTACTTTTGGAGTTGAATTATTTCTAAGTCCTTCAACAATGCAAGATTATAGTGAATTAACACTAGAAGATTCTGTATATGCTGGACTTGAACTTGATACTTCATCTGTGAAAGTAATGTCACGACCTAAAGACAGTGCAATTTATTATTCAACAGATCAAACATATAAAGTGAACTTTGATGCATGGACCTTAACAAATCCGTTAGGAAGTAAAACTACAAACTATGATATTACTAGTGATTTAACTAATACTACATCCATTACTCAAAATGGGTTTTCAGTTACATTTACAGATTTAGAATTCAATAGTGAATTAGCTTCAAGACAACTGGATACAACTCCAATTCAAATGCGTTATAGAGTGGAATATAATACCTTCTTAAGTGGAATTGATCCTAATTCTTCACTAGAAGAAGCACAGACTGTGTTTGAATCACAAAATGCAAAAAATACAATTAGTCTAAAATATCAAGATACCTTAATTACAGAATCTATTTGGAGTAAAGGAATTATTGGAGCTGCAGCAGAAGGCGAAACTAGAAGTATTAGTCTAAGTAAAGTTGATAGCGAAACTAATGATGAACTTTCAGGAGCAGTGTTCAATCTTTACAAACAAAATATATATAACAGTAATTTATGGGAGTTATATACAGAAAACATTACTGTTGATAATGGTAGTGTTGTAGTTGACAATTTAATATTTGGAAATTATCGATTTGAAGAAATTATTGCTCCAACGGGTTATGTTTTACCAAATGATCCCTTTGAAATATTTACTATTAATACAAATACTCCCATTACAGGAACTTTAATTACCCTAGAGAACACAAAAATCATGACTAAAACTGAGTATGGTGGAGTTGAAATTGAAAAAATTGATTCTATCGATTCTTCTATTAAATTAAGTGCCACATTTGAAATTTATGATAGTGCAGATAATTTAATTGAAAGCGTAACAACAAATACACAAGGAACAGCTTTAGTTGATAATTTAGCTACTGGAGATTATTATTTAATAGAAACAATTGCTCCTGCCGGATATATACTTGATAATACAAAACGTAGTTTTACAATTGATGCCAATGAAATAAATACCATCTATACAGAAGCTGGTGCAATTAAAAATACAAAAATTAATGAAAAATCAAAGAAATCTTATCTTACAAATACAGGACTTTCAAATCAAATTGCAATATTTAGTTTCTTATTATTGATACTCTTAGTCATGTTTAATAAAAAATATAATAATAAATAATTTTTATAAGCTAAATAATACAAAAGATAGAGAATGTTCTTATAATTAATAAGAGCATTCCATTCTATATTATTTTAAGTATATTTATCACACAAAACTAGCCCTTGAATCTTTGAAATTTAAAGTATAACTAATATATGTATTTACATAGAAATGTTTTTTTGTTATAATGTTATAGTACTCAAAGGAATATTGCGCTAGTAGCTCAACTGGATAGAGTACTTGACTACGAATCAAGAGGTTAGGGGTTCAAGTCCTCTCTAGCGCGCCATTTGAAATAAACCCACATACAATTATGTATGCGGGTTTTTTTATTACATAATAAGCAATACAACATTTACTATAGAAACTTCATTTGGGCTACAACAAAAAGCATGGCTGCTCCTACGCATCCAGCATCCTTGTAAGAATACTTTCTATAGAAGTGTTATATCATAGGTCATATAACTATGCAACAATTTATAACAGTCATTATCATATTTTACCTAATTTTTCTAAATTCACTAGCACCAATTTACTTTACTAAGCAAACTTCTAACAACTCTTCTAATTATTTTTAAACTTTAGATTTTGGTTGTTTAACGTAATTAACAAAGGTGGATTGTAAGAGCCTTAAATTTAAAAATGCAAGATGCTAATTAGTTTAACATCTTGCATATTGTTTTAATCTATATTATTATCAAATTGTACTTTTGATAATATAACTAAAATTACTCATCGGCTTGCTGGTGAGTTTTTTAAGTTACATTGCTACCTGAGCCTCATTATTCATTCTCGTATTTCACTTCTATAGCCAAATCTTCTTATATTTATAATATATTTTAATTATTAGGCCTCATTTAGCACATTATAAACTTCATCCGATACAGCTTCACACCATTCGTTAGATGTTTCTTCTCCAGGTACATCAATAGCAATATGGCTAAACCAACTATCATTTTTGGCTCCATGCCAATGTTTTACACCCGGAGCAATAGTTATGCATGTTCCAGGTACAAGACTTACAGCTTCGCTACCTTCTTCTTGATACCAGCCTTCGCCAGCTATACAAAGTAGCATTTGTCCCCCTCCTGTTTTAGCTTGGTGAATGTGCCAGTTGTTACGACAACCTGGCTCAAAAGTTACATTTAAAGCGAAAATCGGATCTTTACCTGGATATGTTATTGGATTTAAATAAGATTTCCCAATAAAATATTCGCCAAACATAGTATTTTCTTCACCTTTTCCAAATATATTTAATTTATTAAACTGTTCTTCATTAGCAATTTTCATAGTATTTACTCCTTTTATTTATCTACTACCCACTAGATATTCTCTTCAAAAAATTTCTGAATTTTATCAAACGGAATTATGTCTACTTTATCATATAAATCAGTATGTGATGCATCTGGAATAATCATTATTTCTTTATTATCTCCTGTAAGCTTTTCAAAAGCATCTTTTCCAAAATAACATGAATGTGCTTTTTCACCATGTACTATTAAAACTGCACTTCTAATTTCATCACTGTATTTAAGTAATTCTGTATTAACAAATGACATAGTACCAGTAATATTCCATCCTCCATTTGAGTTAAGGGAACGCTCATGATACCCACGATTTGTTTTATAATAGTCATGATAATCTTTTACAAAAAGTGGCGCATCATCTGGTAGTGGATCTACAACTCCACCAGCCAACTTATACTTTCCTTCCTTGTAATCCTCAATACGTTGATTATTAAAATATACTTTGGTATTATACCTTGAATTTTCATTATCCTCTGAGTCAAAATAACCTTTTGCAACTACACGACTCATATCATACATAGTTGACGCAACAGTAGCCTTAATTCTTGTATCAATATTAGCAGCATTTATAGCCATGCCACCCCAACCACATATTCCTATAATACCTATTTTATCAGCATCAACATTTTCATGAACTGATAAAAAATCAACAGCCGCTTGGAAATCTTCTGTATTAATATCTGGTGATGCTACATACCTTGGTATACCTCCGCTTTCTCCAGTGTATGACGGATCAAATGCGATAGTTAAAAATCCTCTTTCTGCCATAATTTGTGCGTATAATCCAGATGACTGCTCTTTAACTGCTCCAAATGGACCTGCCACCGCTATTGCAGGCAATTTGCCTCTTACATCTTTAGGTACATACATATCAGCGACTAAAGTAATTCCAAAGCGGTTATGAAAAGTCACTTTGCTATGTTCAACTTTCTCACTTAACTTAAAAACTTTATCCCATTCTTTTGTAATATTTAATTGTTCATTCATAATTTTCCTCCTAAAATTTAATAGTACGACATTAAAATCTATCGTTGACAAGCTTAAATCTGTTTGTTAAACTTATTATAAATCCTAAACCTAACTTTAGGTCAATAGTTTTAATAAAAAAATTTTAAGGAGAATAAATTATGTATACAATTGGAGAAGTATCTAAAATATTTAATATACCAATTTCGACTTTGCGATATTATGATAAAGAAGGGTTTTTCCCGAACATGGCTCGTTCATCAGGTATTCGTAAATTTGGAGATATGGAGATAGAAACAATTCATGTGATAATATGTTTGAAAAAATCTGGCTTAAAAATTAAAGATATAAAGCAATTTATATTATGGTGTCAAGAAGGTAAATCCACATTTTCTAATCGACTTGAATTGTTTAAAAAGCAGAAAAAAATTGTAGAAAATGAAATTGCTCAACTCGAAGTTGTTCTAAATATGCTTAAGTACAAATGTTGGTACTATGAACAAGCCGAAAAATTCGGCTCAAAAGAAAAAATTCACGCTATGCTCCCTGATAAGTTACCAGATGATATTCAAGAATTATTTAACAAAGCACATACAACATTTAATTAAGTAGTATGCTGTATTACTGTAGAACTCTACTGCTAAATAATACGGCTTTAGGAAACAAAACCTATTTTTAAAACATAAAAACTCTGCTATTGCAGAGTTTTCAAAAGTCTTAATTTACTAAAATTTCATCAGGTAAACTATTTTAGATTTATAATATTTTAAATTTTACCAACAATAATAAATTTTTTGCCGTTTTTATCACTGAAATTACCTACTCCCAAACCCTCACGATATTCACTTCTTGTATAATATAGATGTTAGTTTTACTTCCATATCAATCTTATACGGATGTTTTATTAATCTAATAACGTCTTGATTTATTTGTGATTTAGTTTCTATTGCTGCTAAGTAACTTTCAAAAATATCATTTGCTAGTATATTATTTATTGCCTCTGCTATTTGACTTGTAAAAGATCTATGCATATATATACTACTTAGATTTTTTCATTACCTTATCCTTTGCTCTTATAAATTTGCTTTTTCATCAAATAAATATTTAGTATTATTTGCAATTTTAACAAGTACCAACATTACTGGTACTTCTACAAGAACCCCTACAACTGTCGCTAGAACTACAGGGCTATTTGCTCCAAAAAGTGCAATTGCCACAGCTACTGCTAATTCAAAGAAATTTGACGCACCTATCATGCTTGCTGGTGCAGATATATTATGAGGTAGTTTTAATACTTTACAAGTAAAATATGCTATAAAGAAAATTAGAAAAGTTTGGATTATTAGTGGTATAGCTATTAAAATAATATGTGTAGGATTTGCTAAAATCATTTCACCTTGAAAAGAGAATATTATTACAAGAGTAAGTAATAGTCCTGCAATAGTTCCGTTATTAAATTTAGTAATAAAGATATTATTAAAATACTCCTCACCTTTTTTTATAATTACTGTGTTTCTTGTTATAACACCTGCTACTAATGGTATAACAACAAATAGGAATACTGAAAGTAGCAGCGTATTCCAAGATATTTCAACACCTGTTACTCCTAATAAAAAAGCAACTAATGGTGTAAATGCTATTAAAATTATTAAATCATTTGTAGCCACCTGAACAACTGTATATGCAGGATCTCCTTTAGTCAAATGACTCCATACAAATACCATAGCAGTACAAGGGGCAACACCCAATAGTACAGCACCTGCTAAATAATCATGTGCAAGTTTTGGTGAAAGGATATTCTTAAACACAATAAAAAAGAAGAAGCTAGCTATTCCAAACATTGTAAATGGTTTAATTAACCAGTTTACTATCCATGTTACAAATAATCCTTTTGGTTTTTTAGTAACATTTCTCACACTTTTGAAATCAACTTTCATCATCATTGGATAGATCATTACCCAAATAAGTATTGCTATAGGTATTGAGACATTTGCATATTCAAACTTACCTAAAAAATCTGGTATTTGTGGAATATACTTACCTATTAAAACTCCAACAATCATACATAACGCTACCCATATAGTTAAATAACGCTCAAAAAAACTCATACCACTTTTTTTATTCTCACTCATTATAATCTCCTTTATATTTAATTTTTTAGTATTTTTCAAACTTTATGATATCAATCGACCTTTATAACTACAATAAACAATCTACTTACAAATACAATCTTCTGTATCAGATAATAAATTACATACAAATTCCTTAAGATTTTCAGATACTACTAAGTTTAAAGTGTAATACGTATTTTTACCTTCGCGCCTAAATTCAACTAATTTAGCTTCAATTAAAATTTTCATATGGTGTGATAAAGTAGGTTGTGTAAAATCAAATTTTTCTAATATTTTACATGCACATAATTCACCACATGAGAGCATATCCAATATCATTATTCTACTTATATCTGATAGTGCCTTAATTCTATGTATATTTTCTTCATATATATTCATTTTTTTACTCCTTTTAAATAACATATAGATATTTATCTATATGTTATTATATTCTATTGTATTACTAATGTCAATATAAATCTAACTTACAAACTAAAATATAAGCATAATATAATTTAAATTCATTAATAATTATTATAAAAACTGTTTCTTAGTAGAGTTTGCATTTTACATACTAATTATGCATATAAATTATTTTTCAAAGATACCAACATAATAGTGTCAATATATTCCTATTTACTGTAATTATATAAGTGGTATGCACACTAAAAAATACCAGAGTTAATTCTGGTATTTCCTCAAATTACATATATAAATATATTGCTACTTCTATAATTTAAAATTTAGTTATTAAAGTATCCTTTTTTTAATTTCATGAATCCTGAAACTGCTAAAATCATCAATGCAAATATACCTATCAAACTAAAGCTATTTCCCGTTTTAGTAAGTGTAGTTTCCTCATCTGTATCAGTTGGATCTTCTGGATCAGTTGGGTCTTCTGGATCAGTTGGGTCTACTATCTCTTCACCAACAACAGTTACTTGAATTGTTGCTGTTACAGTAAATCCATATGCATCAGTAACAGCTAGTTCTACTGGATAAGTTCCAGGTTTATTTAAATTTAAAGCTTCTTTATCTAATACTTCTATACTATCCGTTAGATCCACATCAAGCCCGTCTTTAGCTAGCGCAAGTGCTCTGCTGATGATATCAGCGTCTAGTAGCTCTGAATAAATATCAATTTCAAAATCATCTGCTGTTATTGTTGGAGTTCCCACATTTGTAACTGTTTGTTTTACTAAAACTGTTATATAAACTCCTACTCCAAAATCATATCTTTCTGCCCATTGTGCAATACTTCTACTTGTTCCTTCATTAATAGTGTAGGTAGTTGGTGAAACATAATCTATAATACTTCCATCAACACCTATTACGGCAGGATCAAGTGCAAATGTTGGATTTTGAATATACTTATCTTCTAAAATTAATTGTTGATTATGAAAAGACATAGTAACAGTTCCTAATTGAGCTAGTGCTCCAAGCGAACTAAAATCTGAAATATAATTATTAGTAATGGATAAATCCTTTAACTTTGTACTATTTGCCAAAGGGCTTACATCACTAATTTCATTATAATTCATCGTCAGATACACAAGCTGTGTAAGATTACTAAGTACACTTATATCTTGGACCTCATTATAAGATAAATTTAATATTCTTAAACTTGTTAAATTACTAAGTGGACTTATATCACTTATGCTAGCTCTCATTATTATAAGCTCTTCTAGCTTAGTCAAATTCGCTATCGGACTCAAATCATCAATTGATAAAGTTCCTCCTCTTATATCTAATACTTTTAGATTTGTAGCATATTCTAACCCTTCTAAATTAGCAACATCTGTATTGTAGCAAGTAAGACTTGTAACAGTAAGCATTTGCTCTTCTGTAATTGATGCATCATCAGCTTGACCAAGTACTGCGTTTATACAAGACCTTAGTCCATCATCAACAATAACTGCCTCTGCTGCATTTATATTCTCGCTTGCAGAAAATATACTGCTAATTATTATAATAAGCACCATAGTTTTTTTATCATCATCATAAAATCCCCTCTTTATATTATATTTTATATTATACAATTTATTTTTACACTCCAGTGTATCTTTATATTATATCAGAACTATTAATTAAATTAAAGTCAATTACTCATAAATTAAGTAAAGTGTGTACATTTTTAACTCATACAATGGCGTTTGTTGTTAAGTTAACTTAGCTATTAAATAATACAGCATTATTTGTATTATTTCTGCATTACTTTCATACACCTATACTATAAATTTTATTTTAAATATTTGGCTATTTAACCTCAATATTAATGGTTTTATTTTCGTCATGATAATAAAAATTCTTTGCATCAATATAAATTTTTAGCTCATATTTATCTCCATTATCATATACACCTGAAGCTATATAATAATTTTCATTTTTTTTATATTCTACATCATATTTTTCATTAAAAAATCCGGAATTATAAACTTCTTGCATTGTCGTATCAAATAGATTTTGAAAATTTTCTGTTTTGCACATATTTTCAACCATTTCAGGGTTATCACTGTAAACCTCTTTATTTATCTCTACTTTATAATTATTTTCATCACCACAATAAAATATCGCTTTTGAATTATCTATCTCAATAATTAATTGAAATGTGTTATTCGAATTTATTTCAATATCAAATCTATCATATGAATTACTTTTTGAACTATTAAAACTTAGTATATATCCATTTTTAATAGCATTATCTTTAAAATTATCAAACTCTTCTTCCATTTCTCCCATATTTTTTAAATTCTTTGAAGTATTAAAACACGAAGTATTAAAGATTGTGAAAATTAAAACAGCTATAAGAAATTTTTTCATAATTTTCCCCCTTAGAGTTATATATATTATAATATATATATCAATTATTTTCAAATTCCTAATTTGCTACATTTACAATATTAATACTAATTTTTATCTAATAGTAATACTAATATTTAATATAATTATTTAGTATCTTTAATTATTTTATCGCAAAAATTTGCAACATCAATTCCTATATAGTCTACAGCACTAACATCTAAACTTATTCCTTCTTCTAAAAATTCTATCACTTTAAAATATATTTCCATATCTTCTACACCAATTTTAAAAAAGTATTTTTGAATTTGCTTGTACATTATTTGATAATCTTTAGGGAAAGATTTAGTTCGTGAAATATTTTCTCTCCAAATTTTTTTATTTTCTAATATTTCTTGAAAACTCATTTTATTCACCTAATTTCTTTCTGATATTTTTATTTAACTTTCTTTTGCACTTATCTTGATATGTATTAACATCATCTCCCATTAATTCTCTACAAAATTCTTCTACTGAAGTATCAAGAAGTAGGCCTACATTACTATACTGAGAAGCTTCCTCAAACATTGAGACAACCTCTTCAAATACATTCATTAAATTTCTTCCAGTAAAATCACTATGTAGCCATAAGTTGTTTTTTACTTCTTTAAAACAAATTTGATAATCACTTGGTAATTTAGAAACCCTTTTTTCAAAATCGTCCATCTTTTTATTCATGTCTTTGCCTGTAATTTTATCAAGAAATCTCATTATTTTTTCTCCTTTAGCTCTTTTAATTTTATTGACATAAATTCCCATTTCTCCCAAAACTTTAAAAGCTCTTCTTCTCCTAAACTGCTAAGTCTATAAACCTTTCTATGAGGACCTACCTCTGATGGTATTTTTCTACTATTTAACATTTTATTTTTTTCAAGCCTAATTAGAATTGTATAAACTGTTCCTGCTGCAATATCAGATATACCTAGATCATTTAATCTCTTTGTTATTTCATAGCCATAGATTTCTTCCTTACTAATAACTTCTAAAACACAACCTTCAAGTACTCCTTTTAACATTTCTGTAATATTATTCATACGCCCTCCTATGTAGTATCACTTATTACTACTATATAGTATCACATAGTAGCTTTAAAGTCAACAAAAAAACAAGTGGATTACCACTTGCTATTATAATAGTTCTTCTATTGCTGAAGTCATCTTCTCTGGTTCATATGCAGGAGCAAATCTTTCAACAACATTTCCCTCTTTGTCTATAAGAAATTTTCCAAAATTCCACACTATGTCTGAAGGATCATTTATTGGTTGAATTGCCTTTACTGTAGCTTCAAATGCTTTAGTTTTTAAATTTCCTTTGTCTTTTGGAGCCTGCTCCTTTAACCATTTATATAATGGGTCAGCACTTTCACCATTAACATCAATTTTTTTAAACCTTGGGAAAGTAGTTCCATAAGTTAGTGAACAAAAACTTGCTATTTCTGCGTCACTTTCAGGTGCTTGTTCTTTAAATTGATTACATGGGAAGTCAAGAATTTCAAAATCTTGTCCTTTATATTTTTCATATACTTTTTCTAAATTTTCATATTGAGGTGTAAGTCCACATTTTGTTGCTGTATTTACAATGAGTAAAACTTTTCCTTTATATGCTGATAAATCAAAATCTTCTCCATTAACATCTTTTACTTTAAAATCATAAATATTCATAGTTATTCTCCTTTAATGCTTATTGCGAAAAAAATATTTGTAATAAACCTATTCATCAAGTATTTTATATAATAATTTGTATAGCAACACAGCTTCATCTTGACTAATGTTAATGCAATCACTTATTTTATTTGGAATATCTTTAGCTTTTATTTTTAAATCTTCTCCAGCTTTTGTAATTGTAATAACCAAACTTCTTTCATCTTCTTTTGAACGCTCTCTTGTTACTAATCCATACTTTTCTAAACGTTTTATTACGGGAGTGATTGTTCCTGAATCTAAATATAAAATTTTACCTAATTCCTTTGCACTAATTTCCTTCTTTTCCCACAAGACCATCATTACAATGTATTGAGTGTATGTCAAATCTAATTCTTTTAAGAATGGTCCATACTTCTTTACAATTTCTTTTGATGCAACATACAATGGAAAGCAAAGTTGATTTTCTAATTTTAATAAATCCATAACAACATCCTCCATCACTAAAATACTTCTTAGTTTATTTTAGTATACAACAAAAACATTTTGATGTCAAGCAAAATTAAATTGTGCACAATCTTTATTTCGATTCTAATATTACTAAGGACTCAGAATGAGCTGTATGTGCAAACATATCAAATACGTAAGCCTTTTTTAATATATAGTAGTCTTCCAAAAATTTGAGATCTCTTGCTAGTGTAGAACTACTACATGACATATAAACTATTTTTTTAAACTTATTTTTAATAATAAAATCTAAAAACTTTTTACTACATCCACTTCTTGGAGGATCTGTAATTACTACATCAAATTCAAGATTAAGTTTAGATACTTCATCACCTACATCTCCATTTATAAACCTTACATTATGTAGATTATTTAAATCCTTATTTACAATCGCATCTTGATAAGAGCTCTTACTTAATTCAATACCTACAATGCTTTTAACTTTTGAAGCAAGATACAAAGTAATTGACCCAACTCCACTATAGGCATCTAAAACAGATTCATTTTCACTAACGTGTTCTTTAATAATATCATACATTTTTTTCATTACCGAAGTATTAATTTGAAAATATGAATTTGGTGATACCATGCATTTTATTTCTTCTATTTCATACATCAATGTAGAAGTTCCATAAATAATTTTGTTATTATTACTTAAAATCTGCTTTCGATTACCCATATTTATATTAATAATTATACTTACAACTAGAGGATTAGATTTCAATTCTTCTGCAATTCTTTCTAAAATTTCACTATTTTTACTTACAACAAAAATAATCATAAATTCGTTTCTATTATTTCTACGATAAACAATATCTCTTAAAATTCCAGTTTTTGTTTTGTAGTCATATGCTTTCAAATAATATCTATTTACAAGTTCTACTATAAAGTCATGTAGCTTCATACCCTCATCGTTTAACATCAAACAATTATTGGCAGCAATTTCATAACTCCCTTTTCTATATGGTCCAATCACTACTTTATTTTTCTGATTTAACGCATGCATCACTACTTTACTACGATACCCATATTTATCTGTTTCTTCTATATTATTTATTAAATCTAACTTTATACCTTGTTTTTTAAAATTATTTTTGACATTATCATATTTAACTGCAGTTTTTAACTCATTATTCATATGTGATACATCACATCCACCACATTCAAAATACTTAGGACATTCAGGTTCAATTCGCTTGAAAGAATCTCTGTTTCTTTCAATTGCTTCTCCATATGCAAAAGATTTCTTTATATCTGTAATTATAATTTCTGCTTCTTCATCTGGTAAAAGATTAGATACAAAAACTATGATATCCTCAATTTTGCACACTCCAAGTCCTTCATATGATAACCCTTGACATATTGTTTTAAATCTTTGATCAATTTCCATACCATCACCTATATAAAAAGCCCAAACGGGCTTAGATTATTCTGTTGTTCCTTCTTCAGTTGGCTCAACAAATGTTCCGTCTGTTGCCATCCAAGAAATATTGCCTCTTCCAACATTTAATGCTCCCATAATTGGGTAATCATTAACCCCTTCAGCTTCCTCTTCTGAAGTTATAATTGTAATTTGAAAGCTATATGTTTCAAAAATGTCTGGTTTGTCAGCAACACCTGCTTTATAAGCTTCACTAATAGCATTCATGACATCTGCTTTTGGAGTTCCAGCTTGAGTTGTATATATCACATATATGATTGGCCCTTGTTCTGTGGTAGACACTTCTTCAATTAAATCACTCCCTGAAGTTAATCCTTCAATATATTCTATATTTTCATCAGAAATTGTTTCCACACTCAACTGCGCTGGAGTAGAAGGGTCTTTGTTATAATCTTGAAAAACAAAGAATACTGCAAAAAGTCCTGTTCCTATAACTAGAATAGCAACAACTATCCAGAAAATCTTTTCTGCATTTAATTTTGATTTCTTCTTTCTTTTTTTTCTTTTATTACTAACAATTGAATTCCCTAAATTTGTACTTCCCGTTTTACCACTTTCTAAAAGACCAACTGGAATATCTTTAACATTAACTGTAGATTTTTTTGCTGCAGGTTTCTTTGCCGTTGGTTTTCTTTTAGTTGGTGCTCTTTTTGCCCCTGAAGCAGTTTTTTTTGCTGGTGACTTCTTTGTAGCTGTTTTTTTTGTAGTACTTTTTCTCTTTGGTGTTGTTTCACTATTTGCCATATAACTCACATCCTTTTAGATAGTTTCTTAACTTATTTTTTCTTTTATCATCTCAGTTGCCTTTTTGGGATTTGCTTTCCCTTTGGACAACTTCATCACTTGACCAATAATAAACTTAAATGCATATTCATTCCCAGATAAATAATCTTGAATTGACTTTTCATTTTCTGCAATTACTTGATCAACAATTTTCTCAAGTTCATCTTCATTTGAAATTTGTATAAGTCCTTGCTCTTCAACATATTTATTAACATCAATTTCATTATCAATTGCTTCATTTAAAATCTTTTTGGCAATTTTAGATGAAATGACGTCCTTATCAAATAAATTAGAAATATCTACAAGATTTTGTACACTAACACATATTTCATCAAACTCAACCTTATGTTTATTTAAATATCCACTTACATCTCCCATAATAAGGTTTGCAACTGTTTTAGCATTTGCTCCAAGTTCAACACATGATTCAAATAGCTTACTAATTTCAACAGTTTGAACTAGAACATTAGCATCATAATCATTTAATTTGAAATCATTTATATACCTTTCAATTTTAGCTTTTGGAAGTTCTGGTAATCTAGACCTAACTTCATCTATAAAACTATCATCAAGTATCACAGGCGGAATATTAGGATCATGATGGTAACGATAATCATCTGCAGTTTCTTTTACTCTCATTACAACAGTTTCTCCTGTTAAATCATCAAAACGCCTTGTTTCTTGAGTTACTTTCCCACCTGAAGAAACAACTTCAGTTTGTCTTTCAATTTCATACATCAAACTTTTTTCAACTTTTGAAATTGAGTTTAGATTCTTTATTTCAACTTTCGTTCCAAGTTCTGCTCCAAATTCACGAATTGAAACATTAGCATCACAACGCATTGATCCTTCTTCCATACGAACATCACTTACACCTGCAAAAAGCAAAATTCCACGTAATGTTTCTAAATATCTACTAGCCTCTTTTGGTGAGCGCATTGAAGCATCACTAACAATTTCAATTAAAGGAGACCCTGAACGATTAAAATCTAAAAGCGTATCTTCCCCTAAATGAATACTCTTGGCAGTATCTTCCTCTATATGTAATCTTGTAATACTTACTTCTTTTAAACTACCTTCTATATCAAAAATAACTTTACCATTTGTTCCAATTGGTGTACGATCTTGCGTAATTTGATATCCCTTTGGTATATCAGGATAAAAATAATTTTTGCGATCAAATTCCATATATTTAGTAATATCACAATTTAAAGCAAGTGAAGCCATTAAAGCAAGCTCTATACATTCCTTATTCAATTGTGGTAGAGTCCCTGGTTGAGCAGTATCATAAACATCTGTTTTTGCATTTACATTAGCACCATAAATATTAGGTGCTGAAGAGAATAATTTTCTTTTTGTTTTAAGCTCTGCATGAACTTCTATACCAATAACCACTTCATATTTCATTAGAACTCACCTACTTCATAATAATCTTCAAAATACTTTGCTATAGCAAATACTTTTTCATCTTCTTTTCTATTAGCAACAAACTGCAAACCATGAGGCATCTGTTTTTCTTTATCAAATCCCATAGGAACAGAAATTCCTGGTAGTCCTGCAAGCGCAGTTGCATCCATAAATTGTGATTCATAAAGTTCATCAATCTTATCCATATTATCATACTCTTCAAATGTATATGCAGTAGTTGGAGCAGTTGGAGTTATTATATAATCAAATTTATTAAATAGTTCATCAAATTCGTTAACGATTAAACGTCGATATATATGTAATTCTTCATATCTTTGATGATTTTTATTCTTTAGCATTTCCATACCAATCATCATTCTACGTTTCACCTCTAGTCCAAAACCTTCTCCTCTAGTGTTAGCATATAAATGATCTAAATCTTCATAATCTTCACTTCTATACCCATATCTAATACCATCAAACATGCTTAAATTTGAGGTTATCTCACACCCAACAAGTCCTGTATAAACATAGCTTGAGTCATGTAAATATTTCATATTTACAATTTCAACTTCAACTCCTTGTTTTCTAAGAAATTCTGTAACTGATTTCATATTTAAAGCAACAGCATTACTAACATGATCAAAAGCACTTGACACAATTGCAATCTTTTTACCTTTTGGAGAAAATTCAAGATTTGCTGATGCATTTAATTTCATATCAACAGTTGTAGTATCATTCTCATCTTTTCCTTGCAACATATCAAATACCAAAGCATTATCTTCAACAGTATTCGTAAAAATTCCTACTTGATCTAGTGAACAATTAAGTGAAACAACTCCATATCTTGAAACCATCCCATACGTTGGTCTAAAACCTACAATTCCACAATAAGCTGCAGGTTGTCGTACACTTCCTCCTGTATCAGAACCCAGTGAAAATGGGATAAGTCCACTTGCTACTGCTGCTGCACTTCCTCCACTGCTCCCACCTGGAATACATTTTTTATTTAAAGGATTTAAAACATTCCCATAATATGAAGTAGTATTAGAAGCTCCCATTGCAAATTCATCCATATTCAATTTTCCAGTAATAATCATATTTGCTTTCAACAATTTATTTACAACAGTTGCATTATAAACTGACTTATAGTTCTCTAAGATTTTACTACCACATGTATTCAAATACCCTGTATAATTCATATTGTCTTTAATTGCACATGGAATTCCATCAAATAAATTAACTATACCATTACTATCAAGTTCTTTAGCCTTTCTTATTGCATCCTCTTCACAAACATCAATAAAAGCGTTGTACTCATTTTCTTTAGCAACTTTTAGAATATCTCTAGTAACTTCTTCAACACTCACTTCATTATTCCTAAACATTTCATGTAATTGTCTAATTGTAACATTTCTAAAGTCTATCATTTTAGCACCTTAGGAACTTTAATATAATTCCCTTCCCTATCTAACGTATTCTCTAAAATATCATCCACTGAAATCAAACTTTCTTCTCTTGTAGAAAATACATTTACAATTTCACTATGAACATATCTAAGTGGCTGTAACGACGCACAACCTTCAATTACTTCCTCACAGTCTAATTGCGGGCGGCTATTAAAAAAATTATTAACTTCTTTAACACAATAATCAATCTCAGATTCAGTTAAAGAAACTTTCAATGCCCAGGCATTATTAGTTACATCATCCCTATTAACATTACTCATTCTCTACCTCCATTATTTTTAACAATTGTTCTTCATTTATAATTATGGTATTAAACTGTCTTGCTTTTTCAAGCTTACTTCCAGCTTTTTCTCCTACAATTAAATAATCCGTATTTTTACTAACATTACTTGTTACCTTTGCACCTTGTAATGTAAAAAATTGTTCTATATCTTTGCGTTTATAGCTTTCAAAACTTCCTGTAACACACAGAGTTTTATTATAAAACTCACTTTCTAAATTAACTTTATCTACGCTGTATTCAATATGATTATTTTTTAAATAATTGTATATAATTTTAAATTCATCACTTGATAAATACTCTACTAAACTTGTAGCAATTTTACTTCCTATCTCAGGAATATTTTCCAATTCCTCAACACTAGCATTCATTAAACCTTCCAAGCTACCATAAGAGTTTACAAGCAAGTTAGAAATCTTTTTCCCAACGTGTTTTATACCTAGCCCTGTAATAAACTGCTCAAGCTTATTATTCTTACTCTTTTCAATATTATCAAGGATTAGATTAATTCGCTTTTCTCCAAATCCATCAAGCTCTATTAACTGGTCTTTATATTTATACAACTCATAAATATCACAAACACTATTTAAAAATCCTAGTTTATAGAATATTTCAATATTTTTTTCACCAAGTCCTTCAATATTCATTGCATCAATACTAGTGAAATAAATTAAGTTCCTACTTTTCTTAGCCTGACAATTTTTATTATTACAAAAATGATTAGCATCTTCTCTAGCAAGTAAACTTCCACAAACAGGACAATTTTCAATCATTGCGAATTTATCACTATTTTCACGTTCTTCCATCACTACTGAAACAACCTCAGGAATAATTTCTCCAGCTTTATGAATTAAAACACTATCCCCAATTCTAATATCCTTTTCTTCAATATATGAGAAGTTATGAAGTGTAGCACGACTAACAACACTCCCACTAACACTAACACTTTCAAGCTCAGCAACAGGTGTAATCTTTCCAGTTCTTCCAACTTGAAAAACTATGTCGTTTACTTTGGTTTTAACCTGCTGCGCTTTATATTTATAGGCAATCGCCCACTTTGGAGCACGTGCATTAAATCCCAACTCGTTTTGAATATCATATTCATTTACCTTTATAACAATTCCATCTGTTTCATACGGTAGTTCATGACGATGATTATCCCAATATGCTACATAACTAATAACTTCTTCAATATTATCAACTAACTTAATATTATTATTTACATTAAAGCCAAGCTTTGAAAGCATCATTAACGATTCATAATGAGTTGATTCATTACTGCTTTGACTATTATATATAAATGCGTCTAAGTTTCTATCTTTAGCAATACTACTATCTAACTGTCTAATTGTTCCTGCAGCTAAATTTCTTGGATTAGCAAAAACTTTTCCACCATTTGATTTCTGTACTTCATTAATCTTCTCAAATTCAGCCTTGCTTATGAAAACTTCACCACGAACTTCAAAATCTCCATCAACATCAACTTCTTTTAAAATAGAATCAACAGTTAAAATATTATGTGTAACATCTTCTCCAACTTCGCCATTACCACGAGTAATTGCTCTGCTAAATTTTTTATTTTGATAAATAAAAGACATTGCAAGCCCATCAATTTTCAATTCACAAACATAAGAAAATTTACTAAACTCTTTCTTTATACTAGCATCAAATCTTCGCAAGTCATCAGTGTCAAATGCATTATCTAAACTAAGCATAGGAGTTTGATGAACTACTTTAGAAAATCTATTATCAATAGTATCTCCAACTCTACTAGTAATAGAGTTTTCTTTCACATCCTTTGGATGCTTTTTCTCTAATTCTTTTAATTCTGCATATAATTTATCATACTCATAATCGCTAATAACTGAATTATTATTGTGATGATATTCATAATTATAACTTTCTAATTCTCTATACAATTTTTCCATACGTTTATTCACATAAATCACCATCTATATTATATCATAAAAGATACTAAATTTTCACTTTCAAATATTAATAATTGAAATTATATATTATTTATTATACAATATAGTTGAATATTAATAGGTACACTTTGTGTATAATAGGGAATTAGGATAATCCTAAGCTGTCCCAGCAACTGTGATACGGATGAAATAACATAAGCCACTGATTAAACTCGGGAAGGTGTTAGAGTAAGATGATGTTAAGCCAGTAGACCTGCCTATGATTAGATATTCATTTCTCCTGGGAATGAGAAAGAAGTCAATCATAGTTAAATTAATACTATTTTAGACTCTTTTAGCATACCCCGGTATGTTTTTTTTATTGAAAATAATATTGGAGGTACTTTATGAAGGTTACAAAACGAAATAAAAATATTGAAGAATTTAATCGAAAAAAAATAGAGAATGCAATTTTACAAGCATTTTCAAAAGAAGAAAGAGGAATTGATTTTGCTGAAATAATTAAAATTTCAGATCGTATTGAGAAAGCATGCTACGATAAAATAAACATTGAAGAAATACAAAATTTAGTTGAAAATGTGTTAATGAAAAATCATTATGAAGTAGCAAAACGCTATATTACTTATCGTCATAAACACTATGAAAACAGGCTTAATAAAACATTTATTGATAAAAGATTAGAAGAAATAATCAATATAAGTGAAAGCGAAGATAATAAAGAGAATGCTAATATGAATTCTGACACTCCAGCAGGACAAATGATGCAAATTGCTTCAGTACACGCAAAAGATTATGCATTAACACATTTAATAAACAAAGAGTATGTAGAACTTCATAATGAAGGATTTATTCATATTCATGATTTGGATTACTATCCTTCTAAAACAACGACATGTGTTCAATATGATTTAAATAAGTTATATAAAAATGGTTTTTATACAAAAAATGGAAAAATTAACGAGCCTATGTCAATTGAAACTTATACTACACTAGCTACAATAGTTTTTCAAACAAATCAAAATGAACAGCACGGAGGACAATCAATCCCTGCCTTTGATTTCTTTATGGCTCCAGGAGTTTTTAAGAGTTTTAAAAAAAATCTTTCTAATATTATTGAACTATTTCTAAAATTAAGTTCAAATACTGAATATACTAATATCAAAGAATGTATAGAAATTTATGTAAAAAGTATTGATGATATTAACAAGCAAGCTTTGAAGAGAATTTTTAAAATTGATTTAGATAAAGCAATAAACCTCGCAGTTAAACAAACTGATAAAGACACTTATCAAGCTATGGAAGGGTTTATTTTCAACTTAAATACAATGCATAGTAGAGGAGGTAATCAAGTTGTATTTAGTTCAATTAACTATGGAACTGATACTTCTATTGAAGGTAGAATGGTTATTTCAAACATTTTAAAAGCTACGAGAAAAGGACTTGGTAATGGAGAAGTGCCAATCTTCCCGATTCAAATTTTTAAAGTTAAAAATGGCGTAAATTATTCAAATAAGGACTTAAATATGGCTTATTCTAATCCAATATGGAACAAAGAGCTTTTTGAAAGAGATTTTGAAGCAAAGAATTTTGATTTGTTATTGCAATCTATTCAAACTTCATCAACAAGCCTATTCCCAAATTATGTTTTTCTTGATGCTTCCTTCAATAAGAATGAGAATTGGTCAATTAATGACCCCAAAAGATACAAACACGAAGTTGCAACTATGGGATGTAGAACAAGAGTTTTTGAAAATATATTAGGAGAGACTACTTCAATAGGTAGAGGAAACATTTCTTTTACAACAATAAATATTGTACGTCTTGCTATTATATCTGCTAACACAACAAATGATATTAATGAACGAAAAAAGCTTTTTGAAGAAAAAATTTCTGAAATGATTCAAACTGTTGCAAAACAATTAGTTGAGCGTCTTACTTATCAAAAAACTGCCTCTGTTTCTCAATTTCCATTTATGAGTACAAATAATATCTGGGAGAACCTTAATAAAAATGTTAGTGATGCTATTACTAGTGGTACTCTTGGAATTGGATTTATTGGTGGAAATAATGCAATGTATGCACTCTTTAACAAAAGCTACAGTCAAGATAATGAAGTATATGATTACTTTTACTATATAATTGATAAAATGAATAAAGAAATTCAAGAATTAAAGCAACAATATAAATTAAACTTCTCACTTCTTGCAACACCCGCTGAAGGACTTAGTGGTAGATTTACAAAACTTGATCAACAAAAGTTTGGTATTATTAAAGACGTTAATGATAGAGAATATTATACTAATTCATTTCATGTTGATGTAGCAGAAAATATTAATGTCTTTAAAAAAATTAAGCTAGAAGCTCCATTTCACAAACTAACTACAGGTGGCCATATAACATATATTGAACTTGATGGTGAAGCAAAGAAGAATCCAAATTCACTACTTAAAATTGTTGAGTGTATGTATAATTATGATATTGGTTACGGATCAATAAATCATCCAATCGATCAATGTAACGATTGTAATTACAAGGGAACAATATATTTTAACTGCCCAAATTGTAATAGCACTAGCATTAAACGAATTAGACGAATTACAGGCTATCTAACAGGAGATCTTAGCTCTTGGAATAACGCCAAAAGAGCAGAAGAACATGATCGTGTGAAACATTTATGAACTACCTAAAAATCATTAATGAAACAATTAGTGATGGAGTTGGCCTTAGAATGTCAATTTACCTTGCTGGGTGTTCTCATGAATGCAATGGTTGTCATAACAAATCCTCGTGGAATGAAAAGAATGGAAAAAACTTAGATGATGCAACAATTGCATACATTATTAATGCATATAAAAATAATCCATTACTAAATGGCATTACCTTTACCGGAGGCGACCCTTTATACAATTTTGAAAGTTTTAACATACTAATTAAAAAAATTAAACAAGAGCTAAACTGCAATATTTGGGTATATACAGGATATGTTTTTGAGGAAATTTTAAATGAAAGCTTTATGAAATATATAGATGTTTTAGTTGATGGAAAATTTATGATTGAAAAATATAGTCCTCTACTATATTTTAAAGGAAGTACAAACCAAAGAATAATTGACGTAGTAGAAAGTTTTAAAAAAAATAAAGTTGTTAGTCTTATAAATTGAATTCCCTTCTTTCATTAAAAGCATAATATATTCGGATTAAAGGCAATGTTTGTATTGTCTTTTTCTATGTCATGTAAATAAAAAAGCCTTGCACAGTGCAAAGACTTTATATATTCTTTCTACCTTCAATTGCTTTAAATAGGGTAAGCTCATCAGCGTACTCAAGATCACTACCTACAGGAAGCCCGTGTGCTATTCTAGAAACCACAATCCCTGTACTATCAAGCAATTTAGAAATGTAGTTTGCTGTTGCCTCTCCATCAAATGTAGGGTTCGTTGCTACTATCAACTCTTCTATTTCCTTATTTTCTTTAATTCTTGTAATCAAAGAGCTAATATTAATATCTTCTATTCCAATACCATTCATTGGTGAAATTGCACCACCTAAAACATGGTATCTTCCTTTAAACATCTTTAACTTTTCTAAAACTACCACATCTCTAATAGATTCAACTACACAAATAACTGACTTATCACGCCTATCATCATCACATATATAACAAGTTTCTTTATCAGTTATATAATGGCATATCTTACATTCTCTAATACCTTCAGAAATACCTAAAATATTATTTGCAAAAGTTTCAAGCTCTACCTTATTTCTATTAACAAGATTCATCACTAATCTTTCCGCAGTCTTATCACCAATATTTGGTAGAGTTTTAAAACTTTCAATTAAATCCCTTATTGGTTTAGGATACATTAAAATAGCCCACCTAATCCTGGTGCAATTTCTGACATTCTATCTTCTGTAAACTCACCAATCTGCTCCACACAGTCATTAAATGCAAGTAATATCAAATCTTGAAGAACTTCCTTATCATCCATTGCAACATCTGAAATTTGAATTTCTTTCACAATCTTAGTTCCATACATGTGGATAGTAACTTCTCCTCCCTTTTCTGAAGTAAATACACTTCCCTCAATTTCTTTCTTTGCTTCATCAACCATTTGTTGCATTTGTTGCGCCTGTTTCATCATATCATTCATATTCATAATTTAGTCCTCCACTAATAATTTTTCACTACCAAAGTAGTCCATTGCTTTTTCTAACATCTCTTCTCGTTTATCTTTAATACCATAATATTGGTTTAATGTCTGTTCTTGTACTAGGTTATATCCTTCTGCAAGTTTTATTTTCTTAATATAATCCTCTTTAATTCTAGCCCATTCAATTTCGCTGACTGCTGTAACTCTATAATTAGCATTTTGTAATACTTCCATCACAATTTTTTCAATGTCTCTAATATTATTCATTACTTTAATAACTGTCATTTCTGTAGGCACAGATAAAATTAAATGATCTATACTTGAAGCTCTTAACTTAGATCCTATTAAAATGTTCAATAAATACGCTTTGTCTCCACCAACATGCACATCATCTATTTGACTCCATTTTTCTTTAAGGTCAACTAAAATTTCTTTCTTAGCTAGAGACAATGTGTTGTTAATTCTAACTCCACGTAAATAATTAAAGTACTTCTTTTTCATATCTTCTGTTATTTCTTCAACTTCTTCCTCAATAAAATCTTGAGGTGACATAGAGCTTTCAATATTTTCTGATTCCATTTCAAAACTATCTTCATCTATATACTCTGATTCTTCGACGTTTTCTGGAATATTTTCAACTTCTTCCTCAATAAAATCTTGAGGTGACATAGAGCTTTCAATATTTTCTGATTCTATTTCAAAACTATCTTCATCTATACATTCTGATTCTTCGACATTTTCTGGAATATTTTCTAACTCACTAGAAATGCCTTTTAAGTTATCGACACTTGGCTCAACTTCTTGAGTGGCAATATCTGTTTTTTCTACAATAGTTAAATTAGAAGACTTTTCAGTTTGATTATATTCTCCTATATCAAACTCTCCACCTTCTCTAACAACAATGCCTTTTTGCTTTAACAGTTGTTTAGCAGTGATTTCTTCTTGATCTTGTTTTTGAAAAAGTGAAGAAGTATCCAAGTTTGACAATTGAATAAATTCTGTTTCTTCTTTTACTAACTCTAATAAATTTAATAATGAAACTTCTAAATATATTTTAGGATTATGTACTGTTTTTAATTTAAATAATACCTCTGACAAATAGCATATATATTCATACAGTTCTTCAATAGAAAGTTTGCTCACCTTAGAAAATACTTCACTGTCTGTATATATTAAATCATCTTTTATTCCATTAGCACTAACCATTGCATCTCTTAAATATACTATCAAACTATCACAAAGTCTTACTAAATCCTTACCTTGATTATTTAAATTATTAACTTCTTGAAGAATGAACAATTTATTTTTCATTAAAATAGCTTTAACAATATTTTCAACTGCATCTTTAGTTGCTGTTCCTGTAATATCATAAATATTTCCTACCGTAATTTCAGTTGAAATATAAGAACTAACCTGATCTAACAAGCTAAGTGCATCTCGCATTCCACCATCACTAAGATAGGCAATTAGCTTTAATGCTTCTTCGCTAATTATTATTTTTTCTTTTTGAATAACTTCAGTTAGCCTCTCAACTATAGCAGCTTCTGAGATTTTTCTAAAGTCAAATCTTTGACATCTTGAAAGAATTGTTAAAGGTATTTTATGCGGTTCTGTTGTCGCCAAAATAAATATTACGTGGCTTGGAGGTTCTTCTAATGTTTTCAATAAAGCATTAAAAGCTTGAGTTGTTAGCATATGTGTTTCATCTATAATATATACTTTATATTTACAACTACTAGGAGCATATTTGACTTTATCGCGAATATCTCGAATTTCATCCACACCATTATTAGATGCTGCATCAATTTCAATAATATCGCTAATTTGATTGTTGATTATACCTTGACAGATTTCACATCCCCCACATAAAACTTCTTCACCTGTACAGTTTACTGCTCTTGCAACGAGTTTTGCAATAGATGTTTTCCCTGTTCCTCTAGGGCCTGTAAATAAGTATGCATGCGAAATTTTATTCTGTGCAATTGCATTTTTTATTGTACTAGAAATATGGTCTTGTCCTACCATATCTTCAAATGAAGCAAGGCGATACTTTCTATAAAGTGCTTGATATGACATAAAAACTCCTCTCTAACAAAATTTGTATAAATTTTGCTCAATATATTTTTTATTTGTACGATGATTTACATCGTATTTACTAAGAACATTATAAAATTCTTTGCTGTGATTAAAAACTAAGCAATGAGCATATTCATGATACAAAACATGTTTAATGTATATTCCATCCATATGAACTAGTAAATAATTAAGTGCAATTTGCTTCTTCCCATAATTTTTTCCAAAGCAGCTCTTAAATTTTTTCTCTTCAATTTCAATATTAGATAAACCCATTTCTTTACTTACTTGCTTTCCAAGTTCATTAAATGTTATATAAGCAATCTCTCTAAGCATTTTCTCATAATCTTTCTCAAAATTTTTATAATATAAAATAACCTTGTTGCTTTTTATACTGTAACTATATTTAGTGTCAACTATTGCTTGAAAGCTAAACTTCCTCCCACGTAAAAATATATAAGGTTTTCCTAATTTTGTTTCTTTTAAAACTTCATTCTTTTTTATAGCTTCTTGCTGTGCTTTATAAAACTTATCATAGTGATGTAAAATAAGATTTTTTATTTCATTTTCTGGAATATTTTTTGGAGCGCTGATAATTAGCATTCCATCTTTTCTAATTCTCATATTCACATTCTTAACAGCTTTATATATAATTTCATAATTTAAATCATTCAAAATATTCAATATCTGCTCCAATATTTTGAAGTTTCTCAACTATGTCATCATATCCTCTTATTAAATGTTCAACATCTAAAATAGTCGTTTTACCTTCAGCTAAAAGTGCAGCTAGTACAAGTGCACTACTAGCTCGTAAATCCGTTGCAACAACTTTATTTGCATAAAGCTTAATTGGTCCCATAACAATTGCCGAATCATTACCACGTTTAATATTTGCTCCCATACTATTTAAATGATCTATATGTCTAAAACGTTCTGTATAAATTGTCTCCGTAATAGTCCCTATTCCTTCACATTGTGTTAAAAATGTTGTAAGTGGTTGTTGTAAATCAGTTGGAAATCCTGGATATGTCTGTGTCATAATATCAAATGAATTATACTTTCCTCTACCATAGACTACCACTTTATCACCCTCCACTTCAAACTTAACTCCTGCATAATCAAGTTTAGATAAAAGTGCATCTAAATGTAACCCAATAACATTTTTCACTACTAATTTATCACAACAAAGTGCTCCAAGTAAAATATATGTACCAGCTTGAATACGATCTGGCACTACTTGATGTCTAGTCCTACCAAGAGAGTTTACTCCTTCAATTCTAATCACACTTGTACCTGCTCCACGTACTTTTGCTCCCATACTATTAAGAAAATTTGCAACATCAACTATTTCTGGCTCTTCTGCAGCATTTTCAATTATTGTATGCCCGTTAGCACGAACAGCAGCGAGCATAACATTGATTGTAGCACCTACACTAGCAAAATCTAAAAAGACTTTATTTCCTTGTAAATTATCTGTTGAAATAAAATATTTACCTTCCTTTTGCTCAATGTTACAGTTTAGACGCTCAAACCCAAATAAATGTAAATCTATTGGACGTGCACCTAAATTACAACCTCCAGGAAGGCCAAATTCTACGCTATTAAATTTTCCAAGAAATGATCCCAAAAAGTAATAAGAAGCTCTTAATTGATTAGCCAAATCCTCAGGAATCACAACATTTTTCACACCACGAGGATCTACCATTAATTCCTCATTTTTGTATTCTGTAATACATCCAATACTTTCAAGAATGTCAATCAACGTTCTTACATCTGAAATATTTGGTACTGAGTCTAAATATACAACATCATCAGTAAGTACACTTGCACAAATAAGTGCAACTACACTATTTTTAGCTCCACTTATTCTTATTTCTCCATTCAATACTTTTCCACCATTTACAACTATCTTCGACATATTTATCTCCTCATATCTAAAACAGCAATTCGATCATTACCATTTATATCTTGAAATATCTCAGTATTTCTCCACAATTGTTCAATTGCCTTTCTTTGATTAAAACCAATTTCAAAAACAATAAATTTAATATTTTCTAACTTAACAGCATCATTAATAATAGCACGATAAAAGTCAAGACCATCATCACCACCAAATAGAGCAAGACTTGGCTCATTTTCTAGAGTTTCAGTTGCAACAAATCCATCATTTGGAATATAGGGTGGATTGGAAATAATCATTTCATACTGATCTTCAATACCATCCATTATATTTCCTAGAAAAAAATTTGCTTTTGCTCTTAAATTATTATTATTTTTTTTTGCAATACTTACTGCACTAGGGGAAATATCAACGCTATCTATGGCAACTCCACATTCAAGGTTTAAGGTTATTGCAATAACTCCACTTCCACTTCCAACTTCATATATTTTTTTTATATCATACTTTTTAATAACTTCAATTGCTTTTAAAACAACTTCTTCTGTTTCAAAACGTGGAATTAAAACATTTTCATCCACATAAAATTCTCTCCCCAGAAAGTAGGCTGTATTTGTAATATATTGAATACTTTTGCCCGAGCAATACATATCAATATACGACTTTAAAAGTGCTTCATCTATTTCAATATCAGACTTCAAAAATAATTCTGACCTATAAATTCCTGTTAAATATTCTATTAAAGTAAATATCACATTTTCATCTTTCTCATATTTTTTAATGATATTTTGATATTTATTTATTAATTCATTAACTTTCTTCATTTCCAAGTTTTCTTTTTATTTCTTCAGTAATTAATGCATCTATAATTGAATCAAGTCTTCCTTCTACTACACGGTCTAATTGTTGAATAGTAAAATTAATGCGATGATCAGTAACACGATTTTGAGGATAATTATAAGTTCTAATTTTTTCACTTCTATCGCCTGTTCCTAGTTTACTTTTACGCTCTGCCCCTTCTGCCTCAAGTTTTTCTTGATTAATATGATCATACAAACGAACTCTTAACATTTTAATCGCAGCAGCTTTATTTTCATGTTGACTTTTTCCATCTTGACAACTGGCCACAATTCCCGTTGGTTCATGAGTAGCACGTACAGCGGATTTAGTAGTATTTACACTCTGTCCCCCTGGTCCACTAGAACAAAATGTATCAATTCTAACCTCATTCATGTTAAGCTCAACTTCAATATCTTCAACTTCTGGCATAACAAGTACTGTCGCAGTAGAAGTATGTATTCTACCATTAGATTCAGTAGCAGGGATTCTTTGCACACGATGACTTCCAGACTCATATTTTAAAAATGAATAAACATTATCTCCACTTACTGAAAATTCAATTTGAGAAAACCCTCCATTAGAAGCATATTCACTGTTTAAAACAGCAATTTTCCATCCTTTTGCTTCTGCATACTTTGAGTACATTCTATATAAATCACCAGCAAATATATTAGCTTCATCTCCCCCAGCTGCACCACGAATTTCTACAATAACATCTTTATCATCATTCTCATCTTTAGGAATTAATAATACTTGAATTTCATCTTCAAGTAAAGCTACTTTATTTTTGCTAGTCGCAATTTCTTCTTCTGCAAATTCTTTCATTTCAGGATCAGAAAGTAATTCCTTTGCCTCTTCAATGTTACTTAACGCATCAAGATATTCATTATATTTATCTATAACAACTTTCAATGAAGCATGCTCTTTTGACAGTTTTGTTAATAGCTTTAAATCCTTTGTAACTTCTGGATCCAGCATCATTGTTTCTATTTCTTCATATCTAAACTTCATTGTTTCTAGCTTTTCTTTCATACTTACCTCCAATAAAGACATTTCACTTATTATTATAACATATTAAGTAATCAATTTCATTACATATAACACTATTTAAAAACTAAAAAACGTACATATATTATGCACATTAATTATTTAAAAATCTCTAAATTCTATAAACATATCATCTTCATAAAATAATTCAAATTTATCATTTTCATTCATCATCAAAAATTGATCAATTTCAGGAAAAACTTCTCTAACTGTATGGATTGTTACAAGCTCACACTCTTCATCACAAGTCTCATAGATTTGTATTCCATTAGCAATGGGTATTCCCAGATTTTCCCTTATAATATATTTTGGCTTAACTTCTTTATCTAAAACTTTTATACTTACAAAAAAAGCTCCAAAATCATCCATTATCTTCCTCTTCTAAATAATACCTTTCACACTTTCCTAAATGATTAACAAGAACATAAATTGGTCCTTTTTCATCAACTTCTACAATATTTTGATTGTGTGGAACTAAGCATGTTAATTGAAATTTTGTTGAAGGACGATTAAACTTACTAATTTCATTTTTTTTACAATTTCCAACATATTCTCCATCAATAAAAATTGGAACAGGTCTCCTACCAGCTGGATTATTTCTCGACCAATATACATAAATAGAATTTTTATTTGTACATTTTTCATTTACAAACTTTAAAGAAATGTCTTCCTTTTTATACCTATCTACTCCGTATAAAATAAGAAAGATAGCTCCAAATATTAATCCCAGTATTACTCCATCCATAAGCCCTCCTAAAAAATATCTATAATAAATAGTATTAAAAACACATAAGTTGCAATATTAGATACTATCGAAACTCCAAGTTTAAATACATTAGTAAAAGTTTTTCTAATATACTTAATAGTTGAAAAAAATGATAAACTACACACAATATTAACAAGTAGCATCAAGAAAAACAATATTACAAAGCCTGAAATATCCTCCAAACTATATATTATAAAACTTACTATAGCAAGAGAAATACTTATTAAAAAGAATATTGTTTCATTTCTACTGTATATATCTCTCATAACGCTATACCATTAAAGATTTAATATCATTTGCAATATCTTCTATATCTCTTGCATTTTCACTTAAATTCTCATAATTTGCAATTCCATATGATTTAACAACATCTGCTCCAAAATGCTTAAACATCTCACTCGCATTTGCTCTAACACTTGCTCCACCTTTACTTCCTGGAGTAACTGCTACAATAAATACTTTTTTATTTTCTAAAAAGTTTCTATTATAAATACTTAATTCATCAATAATATTTTTAAAAAATGATGATAATGAACCATTGTATTCAGGAATAACAAATACAACGATTTCATATTCACAAATTAAATTATATAAATTTGATATCTCACTAACTACTTTAAAATCTCGATTGTATATAGGAATATCTATTCTTCTAGTATCATAATAAAAACAGCAAAGTTTAGATCCTAATTCTCTTGCTACCTCTTGATTAATAGATACACTACTATTACTTCCAGCCATTGTAAAAACCATAATATCACCTCTACTACTATTTTATACCAAATTTTACTTATTTTCAAATAAATTTAAACATTTATTTAAATTAAAAACTATTATCAATCTTCTAAATAATACGTATCAAAACATCGATACATATTACTTATTTTCATACAAAAACCTTCAACAATAGTATAAACAACTATTACCAAAGGCTTATTTATAAATTAATCTTCTTGCTTTACATACCCTGATGCAGTAACCAGTTGTTCTGATTCTTCTAAACTAATTCCATTTTCTATATCACCTTCAAATTCAATTAATCCAGATGAAGTTATTTGATCAATGTCTACTTCTTCCCAATTTATTTCAACTTTTTCAACTACATGATCTTCTTCATATACTACTTCATATACTACTCCATCTAACTTTTCATACTCTTCATAAAAAACCTCAAAATACTCTTTTGTATCACTTTCAGTCCAACCAATACCTTCATAATATAAAATATTTTCTACTGTTTGCTTAGTAACACTATCCCCTTTATGATAATATGTTAACTTAGATGAAAGATATTCCTCCTCGTAAACATAGACAGTCGTTTCCTCTTTTAAAAACAGATTACAACCTGCAAGCGTAAATAACAATACTAGTGCACTTATTGCAGCAATTATTTTCTTCATATTTTATCCCCCCTATTATTTATAATATTATACACAATATACGCCTCAATTACAAATAATATAACATTATAATTCAGATTATTTGTAATAAATTCATATTCTCCCTTTATATTTATGCAATATAAATGCTAAAATACTTATTTCACTAATATATTTCAATATAGAAAAAAATTTTAAAGTAAGGTATACTATTAGATATAATTTCATAATTATAGAAAGTGGTGATTAGATGAAATATGAAGGTGCAGTATATAGACCTCCCAGCGAAGCAAATAGTATTATTTTGCAAGTTACTATAGGATGTTCTCATAATAAATGTACTTTTTGTTCTATGTATAAAGATAAGGAATTTAGAATCAGAAATACGAATGAGATTTTAGAAGAAATTAGATATTTAAGTACTACATATCCAAAAAGTTTTAAAAAATTCTTCTTAGCAGACGGCGATGCTTTAGTTATACCTACAGAAGAATTAGTTAAAATAATTCTTGAAATTAAAAAGTTTTTCCCTCATGCAAAAATATCCTCATATGCAACAGCTAAAGATGTTTTAAATAAGTCCAAAGAAGAATTACAGCATTTAAATTCATTAGGTTTAGAACTTATTTATATTGGTTTAGAATCAGGAAATAATGAGGTTTTAAACATGATTTGTAAAGATATAACTAGAGATGAAATGATTGAAGCAGGTAAGAAATTAAAAGCAATAGGTTTTAAGCTATCAATAATGGTTATTTCTGGTTTAGGTGGAATAAGTTTATCTAATATGCATGCCATTGATTCTGCTGATGTACTAAATAAAATTAATCCTGACTTCATTTCATTATTAACACTTATGATTAGCCCAAATACAAAACTACATAACGATATAACTAATAATCGCTTTAAATTACTTACGCCCAAACAAATTATGGAAGAAACTTTCCTATTTATAAAAAAACTAAATGTTTCAGACTGTATTTTTAGAAGTAATCATGCTTCAAACTATATTTCTCTTGCAGCT
>JBKEBI010000075.1:0-42377 GCA_047973085.1 Bacilli bacterium
AAAAAGCAGAAGATATACGACATACAATTGGAAGTAAGGAATTGTATAGGAAACGAAGCCAAACGATTGAAAGAGTATTTGCAGATGGGAAAGAAAAACATGGATTAAGGTATACGAAAAAGCGAGGTAAGAATAGAGTGAGAGATGAATTACTCTTAGTATTTGCGTGCATGAACTTAAAGAAAATGGCACAGAGGGTATAGGAAATACTGTAGATATAGTGAGTATATAGGAAATATTAGTGAAATATGCATATAAATATAACAAAAGCATGAAATTACCCATATTGGATAAATATCAATGCTTTTTGTCTACAGTAAACTAGCCAATTGGCTAGTTTTTATTTTATGCAAAATATTTTTTGTATTTAGTTGTGATATATAGTATAATATACATGAGGTGATAATATGGTAGATGATATCAAAATAATAAAACTAGAAATTGCTAAAATTGTCAACGAAAATAAAATTGAAGAATTAAATTTTGTTGAAACTGATAAAATATATATTAAGCTAGGATTGGGAGAAAATGATAATCAAGAACAGATTAAAGATGATGTTATTAAACTGTTAAAAATAAATTTTGAAATACCTAAAGTCAAATACGAAACTGAAGTTTATAAAGATAAATTAGTGTTAGATAATGCTAAAAAAATTATTATTAGTAGTGGAAAAGGTGGAGTTGGTAAGAGTTTTGTTACTTCTAATCTTGCAAATGCTTTATCTAATAGTGGGTATAAAGTTGCGATAATAGATGCAGATATTTATGGAAGCAGCATTCCAATGATTTTTGATATGGAAAACTCACCTGAGCCTGTTGGAGAAAAAATTTTACCACTAAAATATGAAAATATAGAATTAATAGGAACTAGTAATGTTAACCCAAATAATGAGGCTATAGTATGGAGAGGTCCGATGCTTGGAAGACTTCTAAATAGTTTTTTTAAGGATGTATGTTGGAGTGATGATATTGATTATTTACTTGTTGATTTACCTCCAGGAACAGGTGATATTCCCTTGGATTTAAATCAGTTAATTCCAGATGCAAAGTGTATTGTAGTTACGACTCCTCACATTAATGCAAGTAAAGTTGCAGTTTTTGCTGGAGAAGTTGCAAAGATGCAAAATCATAGTTTAATAGGTGTTATTGAAAATATGAGTTATTACAATCATAATGGTGAAAAACTTCATATTTTCGGTAGAGATGGAGGTAGCTATGTGGCAAAGAGTTTAAAGACACCTTTACTCGCAAGTCTTCCAATTGCACCACCAATTAATAATAAATTGTATAGTAAAAACGAAGAAGCATTTGAAATTTATAAAGATATAAGTAATAAAATTATAAATAGCTTTGAAAAATAATAAAATTCATTTTGGGTATTGATTAGCTTAAGTGTTTATGCTATAATACTTAAGTGGAATGCGGATGTGGCGGAACTGGTAGACGCGCTAGACTTAGAATCTAGTGCCTATGGCGTGTGGGTTCAAGTCCCTCCATCCGCACCATTTATAAGATTGATTTTTCAGAGTCTGTAAGACTCTGTTTTAATTTATATATATAAAATAAAGGAGATAAAAATGAAGTTGAAGAAAAACGAGGTTGGAGTATTTGCCTTGGGTGGACTTAATGAAGTTGGAAAAAATACATATTGTATAGAGCATAATAATGAAATAATCGTTATAGATGCAGGTATTAAATTTCCAGGAGATAGTCTATTTGGGGTTGAGTATGTTATAGGGGACTATACATATTTAGTAGAGAACAAAGAAAAAATTTCTGCGTTAATTATTACGCATGGTCATGAAGATCACATAGGTGGAATAAAATATATGCTACAGCAAATTCCATCTTTACCAGTTATTTACGCACCACAGTTAGCATTAAGTTTGATTAAAAATAAAGTTTCAGCAAGAACTTTAGGTGGACGCAAAGATTTTTTGAAATTAATTGGTGAGGAAACAGTAGTTAAAACAAAAAATATGGAAGTATCTTTTTTTAGAACAAATCATTCAATTCCTGATTCTTTTGGTGTTGCAGTAAAAACAAGTCAAGGAACTATTGTTCATACTGGAGATTTTAAATTTGATTTAACACCTGTTGGAGAACCTGCTAATATTGGGAGAATGGCTGAACTTGGTAATGAGGGAGTTCTATGCTTATTAAGTGATAGTACTAATGCTGAAACACCTGGATTTACTCAGAGTGAAAAAGTTGTTGATAAATCGTTAAGAGAAATTTTTAAGCGAACAAAAGGAAGAATAATTATTGCAACTTTTGCATCAAATGTTCATCGTCTTAAGCATATTGTAGATACAAGCATTAAAAATAAGCGCAAAATTGCTGTTGCGGGACGCAGTATGGAAAATATTATGAAAGTAGCGGTTAGTGAAAATCATATTCCAGATATGTCAAAACACTTAGTAAATATTAATAATTTAAAAAATTATGATGATGGAGAAATAGTAATTGTTTGCACGGGTTCTCAAGGGGAGCCACTTGCTGCACTTTCTAGAATGGCTAATAGGTCACACAAACAGATAAAGGTTAAAGATGGAGATACAGTGGTGTTTTCAAGTTCGCCAATTCCTGGAAATGATGCTAAAATTAGTAGAACAATTAATATGTTATACAGACAAGGTGCAGATGTTTACACTACTAGAGAAAATAATATTCATACATCAGGTCATGGTGCTCAACTAGAGCTACAATTAATGCTGAGACTTATTAGACCAAAATATTTTATGCCTATTCATGGAGAATATCGTATGCTAAAGGTTCATAGTGATTTAGCAGTGGAAACTGGAGTTGCACGTGAAAATTGCTTTATTTTAGATAATGGGGATGTGTTAACTTTTAATGATGAAGGAGTGTCTTTAAAAAATAAAGTTTCAGGAAATGATATTTATATAGATGGTAAGCAGATTGGAGATGTTGGAGAAAAAGTTTTAAGAGATAGACAAATTTTAGTTGATGATGGGGTAATTGCTGTGTCAACATGTATTGATATAAAAAATAAGAAACAAGTTACAATGCCGCTTATTCAGACTAGAGGTTTTGTAAAAGTTAATGAGAGTGAAAAATTGATGAGTTCTATTCGAAGTAAAGTACAAAAGACAATCAATGAAACACTTAAAGATCCGAAAGTAAACTTTGAAAAAATTAAGAGATCTATTATAAACGTAACTCAGACTGAGTGTAGGAGTGAAACTGGAAGAAACCCAATTGTTTTACCGATAATGATGGATATTAAAGAAAAGTAAAAAAGCATTTTTGCTTTTTTATTTTGTGAATAAATATTGTATTTTATATGGAATTTTTTAAAAAAAATGATATAATTATACTGTTGAGGTGGTATGATGAGAGTAGTAATAACAGGTGGAGGAACTGGGGGCCACATTTATCCCGCACTATCAATATTAGAGGGACTAAAAAAAGAGTATGAAAATTTAGAAGTAATTTATATTGGTACTACTAATCGTATGGAATCTATTATGATTCCAAAACTTGGAATAGAGTTTATAGGTTTAGAGATGCAAGGTGTTAATAGAAAGAATATTTTTAAAAATTTTAAATTAGTTTATTTACTTATTAAAAATTTATTTATTTTAAGAAAAATATTTAAAAGAAAAAAAGTTGATATTGTCATTGGTACTGGGGGGTATGTAACAGTACCTGTTATATATACCGCAAGTAGAATGAAAATTCCAACTTTAATTTTTGATGCTGATGTAGACTTTGGAATGGCGACAAAAAAGTTGATGAAGTATGCAAGCGTTATATGTTCTGGTTTTATTGAACCAAGTTTAAAATACAATAATGTTACATATACAGGTAATCCACGAGGACAGCTAATTTATTCAAAAGTATCACGAGATAATATCAGAAATAAAGTGTTGTTTATTTTTGGATCACTTGGAAGTGAAACGATTAATAATTTTTTTAAATCATATTTTTCTAAAGTTAATTTAGATTATGATGTTAAGTATGTAACGGGAGAAAAATTTTATGATGAATTTATAGATGGTTTTGAAAATTCTAGAGTAGAAGTTGTGCCATATGTTGATGATGTTACTAATGAATTAAATGATGTTAGTTATGTTGTTGCTCGAAGTGGAGCCACATTTGTTAGTGAACTCGGTGCTCTTGCAATTCCGGCAATTTTTATACCATCGCCATATGTAGCAAATAATGAACAAGAAAATAATATTAAAAGTATAATTGCGAGTGATTTATCTTACATGATAAGAGAGTCTGATTTATCGGTTAATAATTTTAATGAGTGCGTAGGTATAATGAATAAAAATCGTGATAGAATTGAAGAAGAACTTAAAGTTATTAGAAAAATTGATAGCTTAGATTTAATAGTAGAGAAAGTAGGAGAGTTAGTCTATGGACAAAATTAGTAAGTTTATAAAGTATATTGCTGAAAAAAGATTAGCTTCCATTAATGAAAATGTTACTTTATCTAAGCATACTACATACAAAACAGGTGGTAAGTGCCCTGCATTTGTAGAGCCTGTTTCAATAATATCTTTTCAGCAAATAATTGAATATTTAAAAGAACATGATATTAAGTTTTTTATAATTGGAAATGGTAGTAATATCATTATGCCTGATACTGATGGCAATACTATCGTAATTAAACTTACGCATTTATGTAATTATTATGTCACAGATAGTTATGTTTATTCAGAGGCTGGAATAATTATGCCAAAGCTTGCACTAGAACTTGCATATAAAGGTATAAGTTTATTTGAATTTGCTTCGGGTATTCCAGGAACTTTAGGTGGATGTATTTTTATGAATGCAGGGGCATATGGGAAAGAAATTTCTGATTATATTATTAGTGCACTTGTATATGATTTTGATAATAGTATTTTGCGAGAAGTAGAAAGAGAAGAATTAAACCTTTGTTATCGTCATTCGATTTTTCATGAAAAAAATTGGATTGTTGTAGCTGCTAAATTTACTTATGAGGTTCAAGATAGAGACGAAATAATTAAATTAATTAATAATCGTAGAAAGAGAAGAGTAGATACACAACCAATCGGAGAGCCAAGTGCTGGTAGTGTGTTTAGAAATTTTGAAGATATTCCTGTATGGAAACTTGTTGATGAGAGTGGATTAAGAGGAAAATGTATTGGTGGTGCATGTGTTAGTGAAAAGCATAGCAATATGATAGTTAATAAAGGAAATGCAACTTCACAAGATATTCTTGATTTAATAAATTTAATTAAAGAAACAGTACGTGAAAAAACAGGAAGAAATTTGGTTGTAGAGCAAAAAGTTATTGAATGGGATGATTAAATGGAGAAAGATTTGATTGAAAATTTAAATTTAGAAGAAGTTGAAGTTTCATATGATGAAGTTTATGAAAAAAAGAGAAAGCGTGTTATTAAAAAAAGTGTAGTTCTAATTCTTAGTATAATTCTCTTGATTGCATTGATTATTTATGTAATGCTTTCAAATACATTTAAGTTAACAACTGTGAAGATAAATGGGAATAACTTTTTAAGCGATGAGGATATTATTGAATATGCTAATATTCATATTAACAGTTCTATAGCTATTGCATATTTAACTGAAATTGAGAATAATATAGAAAGTCATGAAATTGTTAAAAATGCTAAAGTTACTTATAATAATTTAAATACTCTAAGTATTATAATTGAAGAAGAAAAAGTGTTATTTTCTACTCCTGATGGAGTATATTTATCAAGTGGAATCTTTGTGGAAACTAGTAGTTTTACTCCTGTTGTAGATTTTGAAAATTTTGAAGAAGTAGAAAAGAAAGAAGAAGTGCTAGAAGAACTTGCTATACTTTTAGATAAAGCTCCAGAAGTTTATGAGTTCATTTCACAAATATCATACGTTCCTGATACTGTGACTGAAGATAGAATTATGATTGTTATGAGAGATACTAATATTATCTATTTATCTACTGATCAAATTAGTGAAAAAATGGTTAAGTATTTCAGTGTTATAGATTCCATTTTTACAGAATATGGAGAAATATATGGAGTGTTGTCTTTTGATAAGGGTGGAGAATTTAAACCGTATTAAAAAAATGCTTTTATTAATTATAAAATTAATGTATAATATATTAAAGGGCTGGGTGATTATATGAGTGATTTAAAAAGAATATATGCATCACTTGATATAGGTACAAATTATATTAAGGCTGTTGTTGCTGAAGTCTATGAAGGTAGAATGTTTGTTCTGGCCAGTTCAATGATTACTTCTGATGGAATTGTTGATGGAGTTATTGAAGATGAAGAAAGTGTAGTAGTAAAAGTTAAAGAAGTCATAAATGAGCTAAGCAGCATGATAGGGGTTGAAATTAACAAAGTAGTTCTTGGACTTCCTGCCTATAATGTAGCAATTACGAAATTGTATGGTGAAACATATATAACTAATGAAACAGGTATTATCAGAGGTGAGGATTTACAGAGGGCTATTGTTGATGCTACAAAAAAATATAATGTTGAAGGAAATGAGATTGTAAATGCGATTCCATTAAGATATAACATTGATGGATATGTATATGATGATGCAATTGGAAGTGAAGCAAATAAGCTAGGGGTAGAACTTTTAGTTCTGGCAACTCCAGCCAATATTATTTATCCATATTTAACTGTCGCTGAGAAAAGTGATTTAGAAGTCATGGATATTTGTTTATCTCCTTTAGCAGATAAGTATGAAGTTTTAAATGATATGGATTATGATTCAGCTATTATTATTAATATAGGGTTTTCTCAAACTTCTATGTTAATTAGTAACAATAATGAACTCAAAGGAATTGGAACATTTGGAATAGGGCTAAAAAAGATTGTAGAAAGTCTTGTAACAAAATTTGAAATTCATCCTGTAAGTGCTTTGGAATTTATTAATAATTATGGAATTGATCATACCATAAATCTAAGTGAAACAATTAAGTTAAAATCACTTGAAAATAATGAAGTAGAGTTTGTGCTCGAAGAGCTGGTAACATATCTTGAACACGTTATGATTAGTTTACTTGTTTCATTTAAGCAAGAAGTTGAAAAATATGACTTAGAACTATATGATAAAGTTGTAATTACAGGAGGAAGTGTTGAAATAACTGGATTTGATGTTTTATGTAATAGGGTATTTAATAACAATAGTGAACTATATAAACCAAAATATATTGGTGCTAGAAAGTCTGGATATACTACTACGTTTGGTTTGATAAGATATATAGTTGATAAAAATAATATTAGAGGTAGGTATGATTCATCTTTAGATCAAGATTTGCAGATGAAAATATCTACACCTAAGAAAAAAATTATAAATTTACCAGAAGATAGTGTGCTAAGTAAATTGATAGAATATTTCTTTTAATGGAGGAGCTGGAATATGAATAATAATATAGAAACAATTGAAGTTGCAAAAATTAAAGTCGTAGGTGTTGGTGGTGGAGGAAACAATGCTGTTAACCGTATGATTGAAGATGGTGTTCAAGGAGTTGAGTTTGTGATTGCAAACACTGATTTGCAAGTTTTAAGTTTATCAAAGGCTGAAACTAAAATTCAACTAGGTAAGGATTTAACTGCTGGTCTTGGAGCAGGAGCTAATCCTCAAATAGGAAAAGAAGCAGCGTTGGAATCAGAAAGTGATATTAGAGATGTTTTAGAGGGTGCTGATATGGTATTTATTGCTGCAGGTATGGGTGGAGGTACTGGAACAGGTGCTGCTCCAGTAATTGCGCAAGTAGCAAAAGATTTAGGTGCTTTAACAATAGGTATTGTTACTAAACCATTCTTCTTTGAAGGTAGTACAAAATTAAAATATGCAGAACAAGGAATTGATGAATTAAGAAGACATGTGGATACATTAATTGTAATCCCAAATGATAAATTGAGAGAAATAATTGATAGAAAAACTCCGTTAGTACAGGCGTTTAAAGAAGTAGATAATGTACTTCGTCAAGGTGTACAGTCTATATCAGATTTAATTGCAGTACCGGCAATTATAAACCTAGATTTTGCTGATGTAAAAAATGTTATGCAAAGAAGAGGTAATGCATTAATTGGTATTGGTATGGCTGAGGGAGAAAATAGAGCAATTGAAGCTGCAAAAGTTGCAATTGAATCTCCACTACTTGAAACTTCAATCCAAGGTGCAACTCATGCAATAGTCAATGTTACAGGTGGAGAATCACTTTCTCTATTTGAGGCAGAAGAAGCAATTTCATTTATTAGAGAGGCTAGCGGAAATGATGTAAATATTATTTTTGGTACATTAATCAATGAAAATTTAGGTTCAGAAATTATTGTGACTGTAATTGCTACAGGATTTGATGATTTAGAGTCAACTGCTGAACAAACGATTTCAAAAGCTTTTGAATCACAAGTTTTAAAAACAGAAGGTGAAAAAGAAGAAATCCAAGTTCCAACATTTTTAAAGAATAGAAAGTTATAGGAGGAATTATATATGATTGAGAAGATTAAAACATTTTTTTCAGAAGATGAATATGAGTATGAAGATGGAGTAGAAGGTGCTGCACCAGATGAAAAACCAGTAAAATTAAATAAATTAAAATCAGGAGAGTCAGAGGTAGTTATTACTGAGCCACTTTCTTATTCAGAGTCACAATCTATAGCAGATTATATTCTATCAAATAGATCTATTGTTATTAATTTGCATAAGGTAACACCAGATCATGCTAAACGTATTATAGATTTTTTAAGTGGTGCAGTTTATGCAATTGATGGGACAATTCAAAAAATAGGTGAGGAAATTTTTCTTATAGCTCCAAAAGCTGTAAGTATTACTGGAAATGTAGATGAGTCTGCAAGTTTGGAAATTGATTAATTTATGTATGTTAAACAGACAATTATAATGTTATTAACTGCATATACATGGTTGATACTATTGTATGTTGTATTTAATTTCATTTATATTATAATGAATAAAAGAGGATCAGTTATTACGACTCTTAGAACTACTACATATGATTTTTGTAAACCGTTATTTAAAAGCATAAATAGAATTTTACCAAGTAAATTTTCAGAATTTACGCCGTTAATTGCATTTTTGTTTATGCAAATACTAATTAGAGTAATTGCAAGAATTAATTTCTAAGTTGGAGGTGTTAGAGTATGGATGTAAAAAAATTTAGTATTGTCAACGAAGGCTATGATGTTGATGAAGTCAATAAATTTTTAAAAATTGTTACTACTGAATTTGAAAAATTAGTTGTAAAAAATAAAGATTTAGAGAAAACAATCAGTGAGTTAAATACTTCTATTATCGAGCTAGAGCAAAAAAATAGCTCAGTAGATTTGTTTAAGGAAGAGCTAGATTCTTATATTGAAAATCGTAAAGAAGAAAAGAAAACTTTAGAGATAGAACTAAGCATTTTAGAGGAAAAGACTGAAGAATATAAGAAAACTTTAAATCAAATTTTTTATGACCATATGGAATTAATAAATAAAATAAAATAACTATGATTAAGACAAAATATATTAATATATGTAAAGCGAGTCTATAAATGGTGTAAGGTAGATACATTCCTATTAGTATATTATCACTTAAGAGTTAAAGTGCTGAATTATAGTAAGCACTTTCGTTTGATGCGTTAAATCATTTAAGAATAGATTAATCTATTAAATTAAGGTGGTACCACGATAAATTCGTCCTTATAGGGAGGAATTTTTTTATTTATACAAAATAAAGGAGGAAGAAATATGAACTATAAAGATACATTACTTATGCCACAAACTGATTTTGAAATGAGAGGGAATTTACCTAAAAAAGAGCCTATTATGCAAAAGCAGTGGGAGGAAATGAAAATATATGAGCAAAGGTTGAATTTAAATTCAGAAAATAAGCCTTTTATTCTACATGATGGTCCTCCATATGCTAATGGAGATTTACATGTTGGTCATGCACTAAATAAAATTCTAAAAGATTTTATAATTAGAAGCAAATCGATGCAAGGGATGTATTCTCCATATATACCTGGTTGGGATACTCATGGCTTACCTATAGAAAATGCGATTGCTAAAACAGGAATAAACAGAAAAGATTATGCTGTAAGTGAGTTTAGAAAAATGTGTGAAAAATATGCTCTTGAACAAGTTGAAATTCAAAAAGCATCTTTTAAAGAGTATAGTATTTTTGGAAATTGGGATAATCCATATATTACGCTAAAAAAATGTTATGAAGCTAGTCAGATTGAAGTTTTTGCTAAAATGGTAGAACGAGGATTAATATATAAAGGGCTTAGACCTGTTTATTGGTCTGCTTCAAGTGAAAGTGCTTTAGCTGAAGCAGAGATTGAATATAAAGATAAGAAATCTCCAGCAATATTTGTAAAATTTCCTGTAAATGGGAAGTTTAAGGGTGTAGATAAAGTTAATCTAGTTATTTGGACAACTACGCCTTGGACATTGCCTGGTAATATGGCAATTGCAGTTAGTGAAAATATTGAATATGCTTTAGTTAAAACAGATGAAGAATATTTGGTTATTGCAAAAGATTTAATTGAAGATTTAATGAAAAAATTTAATATTGATAATTACGAAACTATTGACTCATTTAAAGGAAGTGAATTAAAAGGTTTAGAATATAAACATGTGTTTTTAGATAGAGTATCTCCTGTGATTTATGGTGAACATGTTAGTCTAGAAAGTGGTTCTGCCCTTGTACATACTGCACCGGGTCATGGAGAAGAAGATTTTTTAGTAGGAAAAGAGTATAATTTAGAAATCTTGTGTCCTGTTGATGAAAAGGGGATATTAACTGCTGATGCTGGGATGTTTGCTGGGTTGCATTTTGACGATGCTAATAAAGCAATTGTAAATTATTTAGAAGAAAATGATTATTTGCTAAATTTTGAAATGATTACACATTCATATCCGCATGATTGGAGAACGAAAAAGCCAATTATTTTTAGAGCTACAGCACAATGGTTTGCAAGTATTGATAAAATTCGTGGAAATATCTTAGATGAAATTACAAATAATATTAAGTGGTATCCTAAATGGGGAGAAACTAGGCTATATAATATGATTAAAGATCGCGGTGATTGGTGCATTTCTCGTCAACGTGTTTGGGGAGTGCCAATTCCTATTATTTATGATGAAACTGGAGTGGAAATATTAGATGCTGATTTGATGTATCATTTCTCAAGATTATTTGAAGAACATGGTTCAAATATTTGGTTTGATTGGGATGTAAAGGAATTATTGCCAAAAAACTATACACATCCAAATAGCCCTAACGGAAAGTTTACTAAAGAAACAGATATTATGGATGTTTGGTTTGATTCAGGGTCAAGTCATTACGCGGTTTCTAAGGAATTTGGTTTTGATGTGCCAGTGCAACTATATCTTGAAGGTAGTGATCAATACAGAGGATGGTTTAATTCATCACTTATTACAAGTGTTGCAATTAATGGTGCTGCACCATATGAAACTGTTTTAAGTCATGGAATGATTCTTGATGGTAAAGGTTATGCTATGAGTAAGTCACTTGGAAATACAATTGACCCTAAAGATCTACTTAATCAGTTTGGGACGGACATTCTACGTTTGTGGGTTTCTAGTGTAGATTATCAACAAGATACAAGAATGAGTATTGATGTAATGAAGCAAATAGCGGAAAGCTACAAGAAAATTAGAAATACTTTTAGATTTTTAAGTGGTAACTTAAATACTTTAACATCTCCATCGCAATTAATAAAATATGAAGATATGAATCTTATAGACCGTTATATGCTTCATAAGTTGAATGATTTAGTTGCAAGTGTCATTAACAGTTACAATGAGTATGAATTTATGAATGTTTATAAAGAGATAATGAAATATATTACAGATTTAAGTAGTTTCTATTTAGATTACGCTAAAGATAGTTTATATGCAGATGCAGTTACTTCGACTCATCGTTTAGGTATTCAGACTGTCCTATACAATATTGAAGATAATTTGATGAAATTACTTACACCTATTTTACCGCATACAATGGATGAATTATATGCAGCTATCAATAGTTTTACTGATAAAAAGGATAGTGTTTATCTTGAAAATCTCCCTGAAGTTAAAAGTTTACCAGTTGAGAATTTTGAAGCCATTGAATTTTTCTTTGATGTTAGAAAAGATGTGTTAAAGTCAATGGAGAAGCTTCGTGAAGAAAAGGTTATTGGAAAATCTTTAGAAGCAAAAATTAGTTTAAATATGTCAGAAAAGCAAAAAGAAATGCTTAATAGCTTAGGAAGTTTACGAGAACTATTTATTTCTTCTGATGTAGTGTTTGTAGATGAAGAAATTGAAGTTGTTGATAATTATAAAGTAAAAGTTGAGAAAATGGAGGGTCATGTTTGTCCAAGATGTTGGAATGTTTTTTCAGATATTGAAGAGCTATGTATACGTTGTGGAAATGTTGTTGAATCTTTATAAAAAGTGTTATATTCCTGTGATAAATATGTTATAATATTCACAAGAGATTAAGGAGGTATTTGTTTTGATTACAATATATACTACATCAAGTTGTTCTTCTTGTAGAAAAGCAAAAAAATGGATGGAAGAGTATCAAATACCATATAAAGAAATAAACTTGTTTGTGCGACAACTAAAAAGGGAAGAATTGTTAAATATTCTGAAAAGAACTGATAATGGAATGGAAGATATTGTATCTACTAGAAGTAAAGTTATAAAAGATAGCGATATTGACTTTGACTCTTTAACAATGAATGAAGCTATAGAATTTTTAATGAAAAATCCATCTGCTATGAGAAGACCAATTATTATGGATGAAAAGCATTTTCAAATAGGTTATAATGAAGATGAAATTAGAGCTTTTATCCCAAAGGAAATGAGAGTAAGATACTGTGAATTTTGTACTGAAAGAGAAGATTGTCCAATTCATAGGATGAAGGTGAATAAAAATGAGAGCACAAGTAATTTATAATCCTACTAGTGGTAAAGAAATTTTTAAAAGTAAGATGTATAAAGTAGTTGAAGCACTTTCAGCTAAAGGATATGAGGTAGAGTTGTATCCAACAAAGTGTGAAAAAGATGCAATAGAAGCTGCGAAAAAAGCAGCTGATAAGAAAATATCTTTGCTTGTTGTAAGCGGTGGAGATGGAACATTACATGAAGTGGTTAATGGGTTGGCTGAAAAAGAAAATAGACCTACAATTCTATATTTACCATCTGGAACTACAAATGATTTTGCAAAATCTGTTGGAATACCTTTAAACTTAGATGGATCCTTAAGTTTATTAGATAAGGGAGAAGTTACAAGTATAGATATTGGTAAAATTGAAGATAAGTATTTTGTCTACGTTGCTTGTTTTGGAGTTTTTACTAAAGTTTCTTATTCTACACCATCAAAATTAAAAAGTGTTTTTGGGCAACTTGCTTATGTATTTAATGGGATGGTAGATTTACAAAAACTAAATGAGCCACTAGATATTGAAATAAATGCAAATGGCGAAATTAAAAATCTTAAAGCATCAATATTTCTTGTAGCTAATTCAACTGGAGTAGCAGGGTTAAAAAATATTTTACCTTCTGCTAAGCTTGATGATGGAAAGTTTGATGTTATTAACTTAAATAGTAAAAACATTGGAATTTTACCGGAGGTTATAAAAAATGTTACTATGGGTGTAAAAGCAGACTTTAATAAAAATGGGCTTCTACATTTTGAAGCTGAAGAAATTGCAGTATCAAGTAAAAAGATGCTTAAGTGGAATTTAGATGGTGAATTTGGTATTGTTGGAGATGTTAAAATAAAGTGTCTTAGACAACATATTGATATAATTATACCTAAATCAAATAAGATAGTTAGTAAATAGGAGTGATGATAATTGGATATAACCGGCTTGTCGATTATTCTAGTGGTGCTTGTTTTATGTTCTGGATTTTTTTCCGGAGCTGAGACTGCATATACTAGTTTAAATCGAGTTAGAATTAAATTGTTGGCAGATGAAAATAATAAGAGAGCACAAAAAACTTTATTAATTTTTGATAATTTTGATATAACAATTACAACAATATTACTTTGTAATAATGTTGTTAATATTGCTACTGCTTCACTGGGAACAATCATTGTTTTTCAAATTTTACCAGAACTTGGTAGTAATAGTGTCGCACTAATTTCTACATTTTTTGTTACACTGATTGTTTTGATATTTGGTGAAGTATTACCTAAAAACTATGCTAAGGTTAATGCTGAGAAATTTGCTTTGGCAACATCGGGAATTCTATTGATTATTATAAAAGTTTTAAAGCCTTTTAGTTATCCAATATTAAAAATAAATAGAACAGCTAAGAAAATATATGGTGAAGATGAAAACGAAGCTAGTACAACAGAAAATGAATTAAAGGCATACATTGATTCAATTGAAGAAGAAGGAATAATAGAAGAAGAAGAAGGAGAACTTGTTAGAAGTGTACTTGATTTTGATGATACTTCAATAGGGGATATACTTACTCCTAGGACTGATATTGTTGCTATAGATTTATCAATGAGTAAAGATGAGCTATTAAAAATGATTTTTAGTGAAAAATTTTCAAGATTGCCTTTGTATGATGATAATTTAGATAATGTAATAGGGCTGATATATGAACGAGATATCTTTGTATATTTAGCCAAGGGAAAAGAATTAAATTTAAAAAGAATGATGAGACCAGCATTTTTTGTTCCAAAATCTATGAAAGCTTCAAGCCTTTTGAAATACTTACAAGAACGTAATGCGCATATGGCGATTGTTATTGATGAGCATGGGGGTACATGTGGTTTGATTACAATGGAAGATTTATTAGAAGAAATCGTTGGAGAAATTTGGGATGAACATGATGAAGTCGTGGAAAAGATTATAGAAAAAGACGGATATTTAATTGTTCAATATGATCAACCAATTGATAGCTTGTTTGAAAAATATTTGGAGGGAGAAAATCTTCCTGATACAGAATATCCTACCGTTGGTGGATGGGTATATGAATTACTTGAAGTTATTCCTTCTGAAGGAGATTTTGTTAGATATGAAACTGAAAATGTAGCTTTAGATATGGAAGTTATTGAAGTTGATAATAATAGAATTGAAAAATTAAAGGTTGTTATTACCAAAGAGCAAAATGAGGAAAGAGAATTAAAAATATAATTGTTTATGAGTATATATAGTTATTACTATTATGTACTCATATTTTAGTTAGGGGTGCTGTTATGAAATGTATATTGTGTAAATCTGTGGTTAGTAGAGAACATAATTATTATTTCTGCTCTAACTGTGAATTAATCTTTAAAGAAAAACACTGCATTTTAAGTGAAAATGATGAAAAAGATAGGTATTTATTACATAATAATACCATTTTAGATGAAAAGTATGTAAGCTATTTTATAAATATAGCTGATGTTGCTGTTGTACCCTATGTTAGTGGAAAAAATGGTTTGGATTATGGTAGTGGAGTTAGCAATGTTTTTGAAGAAGTTTTAAAAAAATGGTATGGATTTGAAGTAAAAAGTTATGATAAGTATTTTTGTGATAATTCTAATTTAAAAAAAGAGTATGATTTTATTACATGTATTGAGGTTATAGAACATATATATAATCCTATAGAGTTTTTTAAAGAATTAGATAATTTTCTTAGTTTAGATGGATGTTTGATTTTTAAGACAAGTTTTCATAATAATGATGTAAGTAAATTTTTTAATTGGTGGTATATAAGAGATGAAACACATATTACATTTTATACATATCAAACATTTAAACATTTAGCGAATAAGTTTAATTATAAAATTGTATTTTGTGATAAAAAAAGTATAATTGTAATGAAAAAGTTATGAGGTGAGTTATGAGAACTATAACATATGAAGATGTTTTAAAAAAAGAGGATAAGTATATTATGGTTGATGTTAGAACATCTAAAGAACATAGTCATTCGACTATTCCAGGAGCGCTAAATATTCCTCTACTTCAAGATGATGATCATAGAATGGTTGGAACTATATATAAACAATTTGGTAGAAAAGAAGCAACTAAAAAAGCGCTTGAAGTCTTTGGCCCTAATCTTTTGTCAATTTATGAACAATTTGAGTCGTTAGTGGTAAGGAATAAAGAAATAGTGGTTTTTTGTGCACGTGGAGGAATGCGTTCTACTACCTTAGTAAGTTTTTTACAGACATTAGCTATTCCCGTATTAAAGTTAGATTTTGGATATAAAGGATATAGAAATTATGTCATGACTCATCTAGAGAGCTTAGTGAAGGGTAAAAGCTACATTACTTTATATGGTAATACAGGCGTAGGAAAAACTAAAATTTTACAGTCTTTGGAATCTAGAGGATATGATGTTTTAGATTTGGAATTGTGTGCTAATCACCGAGGATCTTTGCTTGGACACATTGGTTTGGGTAGTCAAATGAGTCAAAAAATGTTTGAATCTTTAGTTTTTGATAATTTGAGAACTTTGGGAAATTTCATTATTGTAGAGGGAGAGAGTAAAAGGATAGGTAAGGTCATTTTACCAAATTATTTATACGATGCAATTCATCAAGGATATAAGGTAGTGTTGTCAACGACACTAGAAAATAGAGTTGCTAATATTGAGAAGAATTACTTAGCAAATGTTTCATCTAATGAGGAAGTAATTGAGGGATTGAATAGTTTAAAAAAATATATACCACTAGAGATAGTTAATGGGTATATTGATGAAATTCAAAACAACAATTTTAAACTAGTAATTGAGAGTTTAATAATAAATTACTATGATAAAAAATATAAAATATCTAACAATCAAGATGGAAAAATTATTAATTTTACAACTACAAATGAAGCAGTTTTATGGGTTGCAAAGTATGTTGATTCTATATATATCTAATTTGACATTGGTTAATGAAAGTAATATAATATAGTGGTATTAATAAGGAGAAGTTAAATGGTTAGATTAGAAAAAATAAAAGAATATTTTAAAAATTTAATTAAATATATATTTTCAAAAAAGTTTTTTATTGATAAATATTTGATAATTGCTTTATTTGTAACACTACAATTTAATGATACATTAGCTAGGCTTTTAATTGCTGATATGTCACTATCTCTTAGGCCTTTTTTAAGTAATCTGGTTATTATATTATTGCTTTTACTTGTGCTTTTAATAATTCCTAAAAAATGGCAATTTAGAGTGCTTTGGTTCTTTATATATGCTTCGAGCATTGTGGCAATGGCAAACTTTGTGTACTATAGTTACTTTGGAAATTTTTTAACGCTTGGACAAACTGCTCAAACTGGACAGTTAGGAGATGTAAGGGAAAGTATTGCTTTACTTCTTACTTGGAAAATAATCCTATTTTTTATTGTACCTATTGGATTTAATATTGGATATTTTAAAGTTAAAAAGTCAATTGATGAAGCACCAGTTCATAATCGCTTGACCGGTGCAATAGTTATGATTGCTTCACTTGTAGTAGTATTATTAATTAACGTAAGTTTGCTTACAGGATCAGATGTTAGCAGAATCACTAAATTATGGAATCGTGAAGTAGTTGTAAGTACATTTGGTATTTACACTTATCAACTCAGTGATGCATACAAAGTAATTTCTACTAAGTATTTTACGAGTGTTGATAGTGTGGAAGATGCAACAAGCACTTTTAATGAGTACTATACAGAGGAAAAAACTACAGCTAGCACTAACCAATATACAGGATTGCTTGAAGGTAGAGATGTTTACTTTATTCATTATGAAAGTGCGCAAAGTTTTCCAGTAAATATGGAGGTAAACGGTAGAGAAATTACACCAACTCTAAATAAAATTATTTCAGAGGGTGTGTATTTTGATAATTTTTATTCTCAAGAATCATACGGTACAAGCAGTGATACTGAATTTACAATATCAACTTCACTGTTACCATTAGCTGATGGAACAGTTTTTATTACTGATGCTGATAAAGAATTTGTTACAATTGAAAAATTACTACGTGAAAAAAATTATGGAACGTATGCTTTTCATGGAAATGATATTCAGTTTTGGAATAGAACACAAATGCTACCTAATTTAGGGTTTACAGGCTTATATGGAAAAGAAGAATTAGGATATACTGAAGAAGATGTTTTAGGCCCATTTGGAATTGATGATAAGGTTTTTTATGAAAAAACGGCAGATAAAATTGCCGAAATTAAGAAAGATAATCCAGATGAGAATATTTATGCACAGTTAATTACATTGACAAATCATCATCCTTTTACTGCTGGGGCAGAAGCAAGCACTCTTGACCTTGGTAATTTTGAAGATAAAAGTGTTGAAATGAGTAATTATTTAAAGTCGTATAATTATTCTGATGAACAATTACAAGTATTTTTTGATAAAATGGATGAGAATGGGTTACTTGACAATGCAGTTGTTGTTATTTATGGTGATCATCCAGCTAGTATTCCAACAGAAGGATATGAGGCTTTAGTGAATTATGATTTTGATACAGGAATTTCAAACAGTGGACTTAGTGAGGATTATGTTCAGTTAAATAAAAGTGATATTAAAGAGTTAAAATCTGTTCCTTTTGTTATTTGGACAAAAGATCAAGCTATAGAACCTCAGGTGAATTCTAATGTTGCCTCTATGGTAGATGTTTCTGCAACAGTAGGTAATTTGCTTGGAGTATATAATCCATACCAAATGGGATATGATGTGTTAGAATCAAGACCATATCCAATCGTATTTCCTGATGGAAGTTGGAAAAGTAATGAAACATATTATGATGCTTCAAATTCTAGATATTATGGTAAGGTAATTAATGAAGAAGAGCGAAAAAAGAATGAGGAATATGCAGCAATGCTCTCTGATCTATCAAGATCAATTATTTACTATGATTTAGAAAAGGGAAGAATGGTGTTTAGTTACGAGGAAGAAGAATAATTTTTCTTCGTTTCTTTTGTGGAAAAATATAAAGAAGGTGGTTGATTATGAAACTAAAAAATAGAATTTTTTATGCTGATAAAACATTAACAATTTTAGTTTTGTTACTTTCTTTTGTTAGCTGTGTTATGGTGTATAGTACATGGAGTATCACAACTGTTGTTTTTGGGTCTAATAGTGCACTTGGTGTTTTTGGAAAGCAGTTAGTGTTCTTATTTGCTTCTATAATCTTTTATTTTGCAATGATGCATATTCCATATCGAAGATTTAAAAATTTTTCAAAATTGTTATGGATTATTTCTGTAGCATTGCTTTGTATAGTATTTTTATTTCCTCCTATTAATTATTCAAAAAGCTGGATTCCATTACCTGGTTTTAATTTTCAACCTTCTGAATTTGCTAAGATTGTGTTAATTTTTTCAATTGCCGCTTATTATGATAAATTAATTACTAAAGAAATAAAAATGGATTATATAAATTGGATTGTAAAACCATTTATTATGGTCTTTATTCCAATAGCTTTAATTATTTTTCAACCCGATCCAGGTACAGCACTAATAATTATGTTATTTATATTCGCAATGTTTTTTGCAACAGGCTATAAATTTAGATATATAATAAAATCATTATTTAAATTTACACCATTTATTATAGTGATGGTCTTCATATTTTTTATAGCTAATATTTTTATGGATGGGGCACTAGTAAATTATGTGGAAAGCAGTCAATCTAGGATGATAAGTAGGCTTGATTATAAAGAACCATGTGATGATATTACAGGAAGTGGTTTTCAAATATGTAACTCGTTAATTGCTATTAATTCTGGAGGGTTAAACGGTAAGGGGTTAGGAAGTAGTACACAGAAATATCTATATTTACCTGAATCACACACAGATGCAATTTTTGCTGTAACTGTTGAAGAACATGGATTTATTAAGTCAGTTGGAATTTTAATTATATATGCGATTATAATTTACAAAATATTACTATACGCAAGAAAAACACAAAGTACTTTTGCGATGCTTACTTGCGTAGGAATTGGATTTATGTATTTAACACATATTTTTGTAAATATTGGAGGAATTCTAAATATTATTCCGTTTACAGGAGTTCCTTTACCTTTTTATAGTTATGGAGGGACGTTCTCGCTTCTTTGTTTTGGAGCGCTTGGCGTTGTTCAGTCAGTTGCAATAGAAGTGAATCGTGAAGAGGGGTAGTATAATGAATTTTAGATTTGAATCTAGTTTATTTGACGAATATAAAACTTTAAAAAATAGTTTACTTCAAAATAGAGAAGTTCTTGAACTTGTAAAAAAACGAAATGACTTACACTCTAAATTGTGTGAGATTGACCAGTATAGTTCTAAATATAAGGAAGTGAAGGAAGTATATGATGATGTTTCAAAAAAGCTTTCTGAAAGTAGTGATTATTCTAGGTTTAAATATCTTGAAAGAGAATTAAACTTATTTGTTTTATATTGTAACCAAGAGCTAGAAAAACTTTTTGATTTATCCAAGAAAGGGTGTAAAAAATGAGAATAATATCTGGCAAGAGAAAAGGTGGAAAATTATTTGAAGTTGAATCAGAAAAAACTCGATCAACAACAGATCGTGTAAAAGAATCATTGTTTAACATAATAGGACCTTTTTTTGATGGTGGTGTTGCTCTTGACTTCTTTGCAGGAAGTGGTTCACTTTGTATCGAGGCACTTAGCAGAGGAGTTGACTTTGCCTATTTTTTTGACAAAGAAGACTTACCAATAAAAGTTATAAAGAAGAATATTGAAAAATTTGATTTCAATAATGCTTCATGTGTGAAACAAGTTGACTTTGAACAAGCCCTAAGCTATGTTGATAAGAATGTTGACCTTGTTTTTCTTGATCCTCCGTATCATTATGGGTTTGTTGATAAATGTCTAAAAAATTTAAAACTATCAAAAAAGATGAACGACAAATGCATGATTGTATGTGAAGTAGAGAAAAATGAGACATTTAATTATGAAGGTTTTCGCTTTGTTGATGAGAGAACTTATGGTAGAATAAAAATAGTTATATTGGAGTGGAGAATATGAAGGCAATTTATCCAGGGAGCTTTGATCCCTTGACTTATGGACATTTAAATATTATTAGGCGTGCTGCTAAAAATTTTGATAAAGTATACGTGGCACTTGCGATTAATATTACAAAAGAATATGTTTTTGATTATAAGATAAGAAAGAAAATGATAGAAGAATGTACTAAAGATATACAAAATGTTGAAGTTGTTACAACTGATAAACTTGTAGTTGAATATGCAAAAGAGAATAGCATTTCTGTTATTATTCGTGGGCTTAGAGCAGTGAGTGACTTTGAACATGAATTAGGAATTGCAACAAACAACTATTTTTTAGATGAAGAAATTGAAACTATTTTTTATATGAGTAGACCTCAGCATATGTTTTTATCAAGTTCTCAAGTTCGTGAAATTGCTAAATTTGGAGGAGATATTTCTGCTTTTGTTCCTGAAATTGTTGAAAAACATGTGAAGGATTATTATGAATAGTGGTGTAATACTGGTTAATAAACCAAGTGGCTATACAAGTAGAGATATTGTAAATATTTATCAAAAAAAATTACAAACAAAAAAAATTGGACATTGTGGTACACTAGATCCCTTAGCTAAAGGAGTTTTAGTATTATGTGTGGGAAATGCTACTAAATTGGTTCCTTATTTAACAAGTACTAGAAAACAATATCTTGCAAAAATGCAATTGGGTGTATTAACGACAACTTGTGATTTGGATGGAGAAGTTATAGAAAAATCAGAAATTAATGTAAGTGATGAAGAAATAAAAAAAGTTTTTGATAATTTTCCAAATACATATATTCAAGAAGTGCCAATCTATAGCGCTGTGAAGGTTAATGGTAAAAAGCTTTACGAATATGCAAGAGCTGGGGAAGAAGTTGAGTTACCAAAGCGAAAAGTAGTAATAGAAAGTCTTAAGTTAATTAATATTGAACGAGTTAACAATATGATTGAAATAGAATTTTTGTGTAATGTTTCAAAAGGCACATATATTAGAAGTTTGTGTGTTGACTTAGCTAAGGAATTGAATACAGTAGCTGTGATGAGTAATTTAGTACGTGTTAATCAAGGAAGTTTTTCTATTGATGAGTGTCAAAATATTGAGGATGAAGTTTGCATTATTGATATAAATAAAATTACTTTTCCATACCCTAGAATTGATTTAAAAACTATTAAAGATGTTAAATATGGAAGAAGTATTAATAATGACAGTAATTATGAAGGTATAGTCACTCTTTATTATAATGACGAACTTATTGCCTTTTATGAAAGTAATGATGATATATTGAAGAGTAAAAGAGGAGTTAAGGTTTGGAAATAATCTATATTAATTCAATTGAAGATGTAAAAAATTATGGAGAATTATCAATTGCCCATGGCTTTTTTGATGGTGTACATAAAGCTCATCAACGGCTTATATCAAGAGCGAAATCATTTGCAGATAAGTACAGTATTCTTACTGGTGTTGTAACCTTCGATAAAAAATATGTATATGAGCATAATAAGGAAAGTTTTTTAAAATCATTGACAATTTCTACATTAGAAAGAAGAATAGAACTATTTGAATTTTTTAATATTGATATAGTCTTTGTTATTAATTTTGATATTTTTAGAAGTATGAGTGCACAAGACTATATTACTAAAATTATTTCTCCAATAGGAACAAAGAATTTTGTTATGGGTAAAGATAATTTTTTTGGTAAGGATGCTATAGGAAATTATCAAAATATTTTTGAATATGCTAACAATGATTTTGAAGTGGATGTAGTGGAATTAGTTTTAGAAAATAATGTTAAAATTAGTTCTAGCGAAATAAAAAATCAAATTATGAATAATAATATCGAAAATTCTAATGCATTACTTGGATATTACTATCAAATACATGGAACCGTAATTAGTGGAAAACAACTGGGAAGAACTATAGGTTATCCAACAACTAATCTGAAAGTTCACGATATGGTAATACTTCCTCAAGTTAGTGCTTATGCTACCATTGTTAGTATTGACAATATTTTCTATGAGTCAATGACAAATATTGGGTATAATCCAACAACAGATTTTAGAGAAGATTTAAGTGTAGAAACATATATTTTTGATTTTGATAAAGAAATATATGGTAAAAATGTAAAATTATATTTTATTGCTAAGATTAGAGATGAGGAAAAATTTTCAAATTTAAATTCATTACTTAAGCAGTTAGGTAGAGATGAAATAAAAGTAAGAGAGATTTTAGATAATATTGATTTAAATATGATTATATGATATAATAAGTTGGCTTAATACTTTGTTTTGGTAGTCTCCAAACTTTTACAAGGGTTATTGCAAATAAAAAATACAAGGAGGATTTATTATGGCGTTAGCTAAAGAAAAAAAGCAAACAATTATTAAAGAATATGCAATTAAAGAAGGTGATACAGGTTCACCAGAAGTACAAATTGCAATTCTTACTGCTGAAATTAATGAATTAAATGATCATTTAAAAAAACATATTCATGACTTTCATTCAAAGCGTGGTTTGTTAAAGAAAGTTGGTCATAGAAGAAATTTACTAGGATATCTTAGAGATAAAGATGTTGTAAGATATAGAGAATTAATTTCAAAGCTTGGACTGAGAAGATAATAAAAGCCTTTTGGCTTTTTTTTATTAAATAAATACTGATTTATGATATAATATATTTGTATGAAAGAGAGGCTTTAATATGCAGTATAAGTACGATAACATTAAAATAAATTATGAAGATATTGGTAGTGGTGAAGATGTAATCGTCCTACTTCATGGATGGGGACAGAATATTGAAGTTATGAAGCCAATAGGTAAAGAGTTTGAAAATAATTTTAGAGTAATCTATATTGATTTTCCAGGTTTTGGAGCTAGTGATGAACCAAATGATGGTTGGTGTGTAGATGATTATGCTAAAATGTTGAAGGTTTTTTTAGATGATATTAGTGTTAAAAACCCAATTTTAATCGGGCATTCTTTTGGGTGTAGAGTTTCAATCTGCTTCAATTTAATTTCTGATGTAAAAAAGATGGTGTTTACTGGTGCTGCAGGGATTAGACCAAAACGTGGAATTAATTATTATGTAAAGGTTTATACTTATAAAGCTTTTAAATTTATAAAGAAGTTACCGATTGTAAAACGCTTTAAGTTTGCAGATAATGCTGGAAGTGAAGACTATAGAAATGCATCAGATGTGATGAGGAAAACGTTAGTTAAAGTAGTTAATGAAGATTTAAGACACCATTTAAGTAAAATTAAATGTCCTGTTTTAATGATTTGGGGAAAAAATGATGAAGCTACTCCTATATCTGATGGAAGGATTATGGAAAGTTTAATAGAAGATAGTGCTTTGATTGAAATAGAAGGGACACATTATGCATATTTAGAAAATATAAATTATTTTAATGTTGTAGTTAAGGAGTTTTTAAAATGATGGACATTATAAAAGTTAGTTTGCTGTTATTAATATTTGTTGTTGAGATATATAAAAATATTATTATATATCAGCAAAATCAATATATTATTAAAAGATATATTAAAACAATAATTAGAAAAAATAAGTTATTTTCTATGGCTGGTGTATTATCTTTAATAGTAATCTTCATTATAGAAAACAATATTATTGCTATTATGTTACTTTCTATAATTTTATTTGTCACTATTGTTATTGAGTATAATAAGCATTATAAAGTTAAATTCAAATTTACATTTAGAATGAAGAGATTTTATATAAGCACAATGCTATTTATCTTATTTATAACAACTTTTGTTCTAAAAGAGTATGTTGGATTTTTAATTTTATTTAATAGTATTGTTCTTGTACTTATGCATTACATAACTATGCCAATTGAAATATATATTAAAAAATCATTTATTAATAAAGCTAGAAAAAAGCTTGCAAGTACTAATGCAGTAGTGGTAGGGATTACTGGAAGCTATGGAAAGACTTCTTCAAAAAATATTTTATATGATATTTTAAAAAAGTCAAAATATACATTACCTACACCAGCATCATTTAACACTCCAATGGGAATTTCGGTTACAATAAATAATGATTTAACTCCATTACATGAAGTTTTTATTGCTGAAATGGGTGCATATGTGATTGGAGAAATAAAAGAAAATTGTGATGTTGTTTCACCTGATATTGCAATTATTACTTCTATTGGCTCTGCACATTTAGAAAGTTTTGGAAGTAGAGAGAATATTCTAAAGGGTAAATTTGAATTAGTTGAATCTCTACCTAAAGATGGACTTGCTGTACTAAATGCTGATGACGAAGTAATGATGAGCTACGAGATTAAAAATAATTGTAGTATTTTAACATATAGTATTGATAATGAAAGTGATTTGAAAGCTTATGATGTAGAAACTTCTATTGAAGGTTTATCTTTTAAATTTGATTGTGATGGAAAAACATATTGTGCTAAAACAAGATTATTAGGAAAGCATAATGTATATAATATTCTTGCATGTATTTTAGTTGCAAGATATTTAGAAATACCTATGGATGAAATAATTTCTTCTATTAAAGATGTAAATGTTATTACCCATCGTCTAGAACTTAGAAAATCACTTGATGCAACGATAATTGATGATGCATTTAATTCTAATCCAGTCGGTGCTGCTGAGGCTGCAAATGTACTCGGACAAATGGAAGGGTATAAAGTTGCAATGACACCTGGGATGATTGAGCTAGGTGATGATGAGTACAAGTTAAATAAAGTATTTGCAAAGCAACTTGCAAGTAATGCTGATTATGTTTATATAGTAGGTAAAAAACGTAGTGAACCATTTGTTGATGCTTTTACTGAAATGAAGTTTGAAAACTATACTATTGTCTCAAATGTTGATGAAGGCTTTAGAAAATTCTTTTCTATTAAAAAACAAGATAAAATTCTTTTAATTGAGAATGATTTATCAGATATTTATTAGGAGGTTTTATGATTTCAATAGGTGATAATTATATTTTGAGAAAATTAACTTTAGCTGACATTGATTGTGTAATGAAGTTTATGAAATATGATGATGTAGTTTTAGCAATGGAATATATCAATAAAATTAATAAACGCAATTTAATAAATGGTTATGATTATTATGCTATTTATCATAAAAACATTATAATTGGAGTAATATCACTTAATACGTCTTTAAGTAAGCAAGTTAATATGGAATTTATGATTGATTATCAATATGATGATAACTTTCATTTGATAACTAACTATATTAGAGATTTAATGTACAATAAAAATATTGTGAAGTTTAGTATAGATGGAACCAATATTAATGAAAGTGTAATAAGTGAAGTTTGCAAAAGTGGCTTTAATTATATAGATGGTAAATTTATCAATGCTTTTAAAACGCTTATTTTTAATGGTAGCCCCAAAAATTGAACTTCTAAAAAAATATGTAACGAATTACTAGAAAAATATGAAGATGTAGATTTAATAAATGCTTATGATTATAATATAAAAGCTTGTACTGATTGTGGTTTTTGCTCTAAACATGCTTGTGAATGTATATATTGTGATATGGATGAAATTTATAAATTAATAGAAGAGGCAGCAAATATTATTATTGTTTCTCCAATTCATGTTGGAAGTGTTAGTGCACCGTTATTAGCAATGTTTTCTAGGTTGCAAATATATTTTGCTAATAAATTTATTTTAAAAAATAATTACCCATTTGCAAAAAAACAGGGATTTGGAATTATAGTTTCTGGAAAAGATTGGGATGGTCAACGAAGTGGTGCAAAGGTAGTACTTAAACATGCGCTACTTGAAATGAATGCAAATTTTAATTATTATTGTTATTTAACCAATACAGATAGCAAAGGTGATTATAGCTCACAGTTAAATGGATTTTATCAGGAGGTAGATAAATATGTTAGAGGATAGAAATTTAAAAGTATACAATTCTATGACAAATAAAATTGAAGATTTTGTGCCAATGCATCCAGGAAAAGTTTCGATGTACGTATGTGGGCCAACTGTCTATAATTATATTCATATCGGTAATGCACGCCCTGCAATATTTTTTGATACTGTCTACAGATATTTTTTAATGTCAGGATATGATGTTAATTATATTAGCAATTTTACAGACATTGATGACAAGATTATAGATCGTGCAATTGAAGAAGGGGTAAGTGAGTTTGAAATTACTAAGAAATATATAGATGCGTATAACGAAGATATAAAAAATTTAAATTGTTTACCAGTTAGCATTCGTTGTAAAGTAACGGATTATATGAATGAGATAGCAGAATTTATTGATGAACTTGTTGAGAAAAAATTTGCTTATAAAAGTGGTAGTGATGTTTATTTTGATGTAACTAAATTAGATGATTATGGAAAATTATCTAATAATAACATTGATGATCTTAATGCAGGAGATCGTGTTGCTATAAATCAACAAAAGAAACACCCTGCTGATTTTACTTTATGGAAAGAAACAAATAAAGGAATAGTTTTTGATAGTAGTAATGGAAAAGGCCGTCCTGGGTGGCATACAGAATGTGTGGTAATGATTAAAAGCCTAACTGAAGGAAAAGTGGATATTCACGGGGGAGGACAAGATTTGTGTTTTCCTCATCATGAAAATGAAATAGCACAAAGTGTAGCACATGATAATACGAGTTTAGCAAATTATTGGATACATAATAGAATGTTAAATTTAAATAATGATAATATGAGTAAGTCTGTTGGAAATATTTTACTTGTAAAAGATATATTAAAAACTTGTGATTCAAATACTTTTAGGCTTGCACTACTTCAAACTCATTATCGCAGTATTATTAATTTTAATGATGAATTATTAGAAGTTAGCGCTAAGCTAAATGAAAAGTTTTTAAATGTATTTATGAAACTTGAACTTGAGAAACAATTAAAAGAAACAGAAATAAATGAGAGTACTGAAGAGTATTTTAAATTTTTAGAGGATGATTTTAATACCCCAAATTTAATAACATATCTACTTGATTTAACAAAAAAGATAAATAGTGCCTTAAGAAATAAAGGCGAGGTACTTGAATACTATAAAGACTTTATGAATACATGCTATCTTTTGGGGCTTAATTACAAGTACATTAATTTAAGTGAAAATGATAAGAAATTATATTATATGTGGGAAGAAGCTAGAGATAATAAGGATTATGATACTGCAGATAAACATAGAGAAGCGTTGGAAAGCAGAGGGATAATTTAGTGTATATTTATGGAAAAAATACAATTAGGGAGCTTTTAATTTCAGATACTAAAGTGAAGCATATATATATGGTGAAAGACTTTGATGATCTTGAAATCTTAAATTTGATTAAGAAAAAAAGGATTACAGTAGAAATTCAAGAAAGAAAGTATATAGACGAACTAGTTCAAACACATGCTCAAGGAGTTGTAGCTAAAGTTCCTGATTTTGAATATAAGTCAATTGATTATTTAGTTAGTAAAACAAAGGATAAAGAGTATCCGTTAATCGTTATGTTAGACCAAATTACAGATGTTCATAATTTAGCTAGTATTATTAGAGTATGTGAATGTGTCGGAGTAGATGGAATAATTATTCCTAAAACTAGGAGTGCAGAAATAAACGCTACTGTCTATAAAATATCCTCAGGAGCAATTTTTAATGTGGATATTTGTCAAGTTTCTAATTTAAGCAATGCAATAAAGAAATTAAAAGACAATAGCTATTGGATAGTTGGAAGTGATTTAGAAACAAATAATGACTATACTAGTATTGATTATAAAATGAAAGTTTGCTTGGTAATCGGTAGTGAAGGAAAAGGAATAAGAAATACAACTAGAAAACATTGTGACTTTTTAGTGAAAATTCCAATGGTAGGTAAAATAAATAGTTTAAATGCTAGTGTAGCAACAGGAATATTATGTTATCAAATTTTTAATGACCGTAAGGAGTAATAACATGAAATATTCAGATGACTATTTGTTAATGCTTGTTCACGAAAGAAGTGATGAAGCAGAAGAAGAAATGTATAATTATTTTGAAAAAACAGTTAAATATAAAGCATATAAGTATAAATATTATGGAAGTAAGTTGGGGCTAGATTTCAATGATTTGATTCAAGAAGGGTATATTGGACTTAGCCAAAGTGTTGATGATTATTCATTAACTTCAACTGCTTCTTTTTCTACGTTTGCATCAATGTGTATTGAACGAGAAATTCAAAATGCTGTTACTAAAGCCTCAAGAAAAAAGCATTTATATTTAAATGAGGCAGTAAGTATTAATGAAGAGACCAAATCTGGTGTTACATTTAGTGAAATAATTCCAGCTAATGTATCATGCCCAGAGGTTAAGGTTTTAAGTGATATTTATGAAATGGAAGATTACAACTATGTGTTAGAACGTTTAACAAAGTTAGAGAGGGATGTTTTCATATTAAAATATAATGGTTATTCTTATATAGAGATAGCTGATGTTTTAAAAATGTCTCCTAAAAGAATAGATAATGCTTTACAGAGAATTAAGAGAAAAGTTAAATATTTATTTGACTTGTGATACAAATTATAGTACAATTAAAATAAACCTAAGAGAGGTGTTTTTATATGCGTAAAAAAATTATTTTAGTATGCAGTGAGTGTTTAAGTAGAAATTATTCTACATTTAAAAATAGTGCTTCTAATAATGAACGTTTAGAAGTGAAAAAATATTGTTCTAGATGTAATAAACATACAGTACATAAAGAAACAAAGTAAAGTAGTGGAGGAATTATAATGAAAAAATTAACAAGATTTTTAGCTAATGCTTGGCATGAATTGAAAAGAGTGAAGTGGCCTTCTCTTCCACAAGCGATGAGATATACTATAACTGTTATTTTTGTAGTAACGTTCTTTGCAGTATTTTCATATGCTCTTCAGGCACTTATGGCTTTTATTGTTGATAAAATAGCATAGGATTGGTGATATTATGGCAGAATTAAAAAGTGAATGGTATGTTGTAAATACATATTCAGGGCATGAAAATAAAGTTAAAGCAAATTTAGAAATGCGTAGTGCTTCAATGGGAATGACAGACTATATTTTTAGAGTTATTGTTCCAACACGTATTGAAACAGAACTTAAAAATGGTGAAGAAACAAAAAAAGAAAAAAAATCTTTTCCAGGATATGTTTTGGTTGAAATGATAATGACAGATGAAAGTTGGTATGTAGTACGTAATACACCTGGTGTTACAGGATTTATAGGTTCTTCTGGTGGTGGTGCTAAGCCAATTCCATTATTTCCAGAGGAAGTTGAACCAATTTTAGCAAGTATGGGAATCGATGAGAGTGAAGAAATTGTTTCTGATATTGAAGTTGGAGATACAGTTCAATTAATAGATGGTGCGTTTTCGGGTATGAATGGTCGAGTAGATGAAATTGATACTGAGAAAGGGTTAGTTGTTGTTTCTGTAGATTTGTTTGGTCAACTTACACCAGTGGATATAGAATATAATAATGTTAAAAAAGTTGAAGAAGAAATCAAAGAATTAGATAGAGATAAAATGTAGTTTTCTACATTTTTTCTCTTTTTTATAAAGGAGAGTTTTTATGAAGCATGAATGGCGAAAACATGAAAAAGAGCTATATTTACCCAAACAAAAGCCTAGTGTTATTGATATCCCTGTTATGAAATATTTTACAATTACTGGGGAAGGGAATCCAAACTCAGAAGAATTTAGTGAGAAAATTGCAGCTTTATATGGTTTTTCTTATGCAGTAAGAATGATGCCTAAAAAAGGAATAATTCCGGATGGATACTTTGAGTATACAGTATATCCTTTGGAGGGAATTTGGGATCTTATTAACTATGATGTTGAAAGTGAAATTATTGATAAAAATAATTTAAAGTATAAGATAATGATAAGGCAACCAGAATTTGTAGATGATACAGTTTTTCAAAATGCTTATGAGATTGTTAAGGATAAAGATATTAAATATATAAATGATATATGTTTTGAGGAAATTAACGATGGATTATGTGTTCAGATGCTTCACATTGGACCATATGAGGAAGAAAATAAAACATTTGATGAAATGGAAAAATTTATATCAGAAAATGATTTTATAAGAAAGTCTAAAACTCATCGTGAAATATATATTTCTGATTTTAGAAAAGTGGAAAAAAGTAAATTAAAAACAGTTTTAAGATGTTTTATAGAAAATAACTAGGAGGAATTTATTATGATAAAGAGATATTCAAGAGCAGAGATGGAAAATATATGGACTGATCAAAGTAGATTTCAAGCAATGTTAGATGTTGAAATACTTGCTACTAAAGCATTTAGTGAATTAGGAGTTATACCTAAAAGTGATGCAGAGTTGATTGAAAAAAATGCAAAGTTTAATCTTGATAGAATCAAAGAAATTGAGCTGAAAACTAAACATGATGTTATTGCATTTACAAGAAGTATTAGTGAGTTTTTAGGTGAAGAAAAAAGGTGGGTTCACTATGGTTTAACTAGTACTGATGTTGTAGACACTGCAAATGGTATTTTAATAAAGAATGCTAATAAAATTATTAGAGAGGATTTAGTTAAATTCATTAGCGCACTAAAAGAGATGGCATTCAAATATAAGAAAACTCCTTGTATTGGTAGAACACATGGGGTTCATGCTGATATTACATCATTTGGCCTAAAATGGGCTCTATATTATGATGAGTTTATGAGACATTTAAAACGTTTTGATGCTGCATGTTTAGAAGTTGAATGTGGCAAAATTAGTGGTGCTGTAGGAAATTTTTCTAATGCTCCTTCATTTATACAAGATTATGTGTGTGAAAGTCTTGATTTAACAAGCGCTAATATTTCAACTCAAACACTTCAAAGGGATAGACATGCAAATTACGTATTTATTCTTAGTTTAATTGCTACTTCTATTGAAAAAATTGGAATTGAAATTAGACACCTTCAAAGAACAGAGGTTCGTGAAATTGAAGAAGGTTTTGCAAAGAATCAAAAGGGTTCAAGTGCAATGCCACATAAAAGAAATCCGATAGCTAGTGAAAATATGGCTGGGTGTGCACGTGTAATGAGAGGGTATAGTAATGCAGCAATGGATAATGTTTGTTTATGGCATGAAAGAGATATTAGTCATTCATCTGCTGAACGTATTATACTAAGTGATGCTACAATTTTACTTGATTATATGTTGAATAGGTTTACAAGAGTTATAAGTAATTTAACTGTATTTGAACAGAGAATGATTGATAATATCTATTTGACGCATGGAGTTATATTTGCTCAAAGATTTTTAAATGGGCTAGTAGAAAAAGGTGTTTCTCGAGAAGATTCATATGCTATAGTACAACAAGTGGCAATGGAATCTTGGCATGAGGGAAAGGATTTTAAAACACTTATTTCTAAAAGTGAGGTATCAAATTATATGGATGAGGAAGAAATTGATAAGTGTTTTACGCTTGGATATTATTTGAAGAGTGTTGATGAAATTTTTGAAAGAGTTTTTGGAAATAATTAGTATACAGTCAATGTTTTATGGAGGTTGTTATGAAAAGGTTAATGTTCATTTTTGGTACTAGACCAGAATTTATTAAAATATACCCTATATATCTAGAAGCGATTTAGCAAGGAAATGAAGTAGTTTTAGTTTCAACAGGACAACACAAAGAAATGTTAGAGCAACTATTTGATTTTTTCAATGTTACTGTAGATTATAATCTGGAAATTATGGGTAAGTCAGCTGGACTTGTAGATATTTTATGTAACTCTTTAAAGGGGTTAGAAGAAGTAATAAAGAAAGAACAAGTTGATATGATTTTAGTTCATGGTGATACGAGTGCGACATTTGCAGGAAGTATGATTGCATATTACAATCATATTCAATTAGCACATATTGAAGCAGGTCTTAGAACTCACAATAAGTTTGCACCATTCCCTGAGGAAATTAATCGTCATTTAACAGGAGTATTAGCAGATATTCATTTTGCTCCAACTATGCTTAGTAGAAATAATTTATTACAAGAAAATATAAAAAATATGGACATATATGTTGTTGGAAATAGTGCTATTGATATGCTTAAATATACAGTGAGTAAAGATTATAATCATAGTATTTTAAACTGGGAACCTGACAAAAAGTTAATTTTGGTTACTGCACATCGCAGGGAAAACTTAGAAGAGTTGGATGGTATTTTTTCAGCAATAGATTTTCTTGCAAATAAATATTATGATAATTTCAAATTTGTATATCCAATTCACTTAAATCCAATTATTAGAAAAAAAGCAGATAAATATTTCAAGAATGATAATATAAAAATAATTGAGCCTTTAGATACAATTGATTTTCATAATTTAATGTCAAATTCGTATATGATTATGACAGATAGTGGGGGAATACAAGAAGAAGCACCGTCACTTGGTATACCAGTACTTGTGTTAAGAAATGTAACTGAACGTCCTGAGGGAGTAGAGGCAGGTACGTTACGCTTAGTGGGTACTGATAAAAATACTATTGTAAAAGCTGCAGAAAATTTAATTGAAAATAATTATGAATATGAAAAGATGAGTCAAATTAACAATCCATATGGTGATGGAAACACTGCAAAAAAAATTATGGATATTATTAATAAAAAATAGTTAGAAAAGTAGTATTATTCTCTTCACATTACAGGGTGATTATTATATAATATTAGTATAAAGTATCATAGGAGGTATGTTATGATTAATAAGGATAGACTTGTTAAAAATTTTGTTGATATGGTTAGTATTGACAGTGAAAGTGGTAATGAATATGAAATGCAACAATTTTTAACTAAATACTTAACTAGCTTAGGTTTTGATGTTAAAACTGATAAAGCTGGTGAAAAATTTGGTTCTAATGCTAATAATGTTATTGCATTAAAAGATGGAGTTGGAGAACCAATTATTTTATCAGCACATATGGATACTGTAACTCCAGGTAATGGTGTAGAGGTTAAAATAGATGGAGATATTATTTCTTCTAAATCAGATACTATTTTAGGTGGAGATGATAAAGGTGGCATTGCAACTATTTTAGAAGCTGTAGAAAATTTAGTTGAAAATAATGAGTCTCATCCCCCATTAGAAATTGTTTTTACAGTTGGTGAAGAAGGAGGATTAAATGGTTCTAAATATTTGGATTATAGTCTAATTTCTGCTAAGAAAGCTGTTATTTTTGATACAGGAGGAACAATAGGTACAATAATTACGACTGCTCCTGGGCAAAATGTTTTGAATATAAAAATGCATGGTAAACCTGCTCATGCAGGACTTGAGCCTGAGGCGGGAATAAGTGCAATATATGTTGCCGCTCACGCGATTACTAGAATGAATTTATTTAGAATAGATGAGGAAACAACAAGTAATATTGGAATTATTAATGGTGGAGTTGCTACTAATATTGTTACTCCTGAGGTTGATATTGTAGCTGAGGTAAGAAGTTTAGATGAGTCTAAGCTTGAAGCTCAAACAAAACATATTATTGATGTACTTGAGTCAACTGCAAAAGAATTTAATACAACTGTTGATATTGATGTTCGTAAAGCATATAATCCATTTAAAATCGATACTGCGAGCAAGTTTTTAAATAGCTATGTAGAAGCTACCAAAGAATGTGGATTTAAAGAACTACTTATGAGTACTGGTGGTGGTAGTGATGCCAATAATTTTAATGCTAATGGTATTGAAGCCATCAATGTATCAGTAAATATGTGTAAAGTACATACAACAGATGAGTATATTGCAATTTCTGATATGTGTGATGCTGCTAAAATTTTAAATACATTCTTAAAAAATCAAGTAAAATAATTATTTAAGTATTTGTAGCAATTTTATTGTTATAAATACTTTTTTTATGCAAAAATTGTTGACTTTAATATGATAAAATAGTATAATTTAACTTGTTCAAAATATTTAACTTTATATTTAAAATATTGAGGTGAGCTATGGAAATTGGAGAAAAAGTTAAGCAACTTAGAATACAATATGGACTTACACAAGAAGAACTTGCATCAAGGTGTGAACTTAGTAAAGGATTTATTTCAATGCTGGAAAATGATTTAACTTCACCATCTCTTTCAACTATGCAAGATTTACTTGAAGTATTTGGATTAACACTATCAGACTTTTTTTCAAAAGTGGAGGAAGAGGAAGAAAATGTTGTTGTGTATAATAAAAATGATTACTTTATTGACGAACACGATGATTATAAAATAGATTACTTAGTTGCAGATGCACAGGTAAAAGAAATTGAACCATTGAAATTTACATTAAATAAAAATGGGAAAACAGATGAAATTCTTCCTCATGAGGGAGATATGTTTGGATATGTTTTATATGGTGAAATAGAGTTGCATGTAAACGATAAAAAATATTTAGTTAAAGCTGGAGATAGCTTTTATTATTCCAAGCCAATGACTAAACAGTATATAAAAAATGTTTCAACATCAAAGAGTGAGTTTTTGTGGATTTCAACACCACCACTATTTTAGGAGGGTATATGAAAAAGATTTTAGAAATTAGAGATGTTTCAATGAATTATTCAAATGAAATGGTACTTGAAAATATTAGTTTAGATATTTATGAAAATGAATTTGTTACATTATTAGGCCCTTCAGGGTGTGGTAAAACTACACTTCTCAATATAATAGGTGGTTTTGTAAAACAAAGGTCAGGTGAAGTTAAGTTATATGATAAGTCTATCAGTAACGTAGCACCGTATGAGCGTGAAGTTAATACAGTTTTTCAAAATTATTCATTATTTCCTCATTTAAATGTTTTTGATAATATTGCATTTGGTCTAAAAAATAAAGGTGTAAAGAAGAATGTAATTGAGGAGGAAGTTTTAAAAGTACTAGCACTTGTAAAGCTTCAAGGATATGAAAAACGAAATATAAAGGAATTAAGTGGTGGACAAAAACAACGTGTTGCAATTGCTAGAGCTGTTGTTAATAAGCCTAAGGTTTTATTGCTTGATGAACCCCTTTCTGCACTTGATTTAAAGCTTCGTCAAGATATGCAATATGAATTAAAAGATTTACAAAAATCTTTAGGTATTACTTTTGTGTTTGTTACTCATGATCAAGAAGAGGCTTTAACAATGAGTGATAAAGTTGTCGTTATGAATCAAGGAAATATTTTACAAATTGGTTCACCTGAGGAAGTGTATAATACTCCAGAAAATAATTTTGTTGCTAATTTTATTGGTGAAAGCAATGTATTGAAAGCAAAAATTATTGATAATGAAAGTGTTGAAGTCTTAGGTGATAAATACGAAATTTCAACAGAAAATTTTGAAGAAAATGAGATAGTTGAACTTGTGATTCGCCCTGAGGATATATATGTCGTTGATAAAGAGCACGGTTATTTATTTGGAGTTGTTGATGACATTACATTTAAAGGTGTGCATTATGAAATAATTGTTATGGTTAAAGAAAAAGAGTTTGTAATTCATGCTCTAAAGCAAGTTGAAGTTGGAAGTGAAGTTGGACTTATATTTCATCAAGAGGATGTTCATATTATGAAGGTGGATAATGAGAATGTTTAAAAAATATGCTAGTTTATACATACTGTATAGTGTTCTTTTAATAATTGTGCCTTTAATATTTATTGTGCTATTTTCTTTTACAACAGGAAAAGAATTAAATTTTAGTGTATTAACTTTAGATAGCTTTAAAAAGGTTTTTGAGCCATTATATTTAACAATAATAACAAGGTCTATTAAATTAGCTTTAATTACAACAATTATTACTTTTATTTTAGGTTATATATGTGCATATTTTATAACAAAAATTGATAGTAAATTACAGCACATTGTATTGGTGTTATTTATTGTACCTATGTGGATGAATGTTTTACTTCGTACGTATGCATGGAAAAGTATTTTAAGTTATAATGGTTTATTTAATCAATTACTTGCAAAATTTAGTGTTGAGCCACTTGATTTATTAAATACTGATTTTGCCGTTATTTTAGGAATGGTTTATAATTTTTTACCGTTTATGATATTTCCAATTTACACAGCGCTTGTTAGTATAGACAATGATTTGATTAATGCAGCAAAAGATTTGGGTAGCAATAAATATCAAATTTTTAAACGTGTTATTTTCCCACTATCTGTACCTGGGATAATAACAGGAGTTATTTTTGTATTTATGCCGAGTGCGACATCATTTATTATTCCGATGTATCTTGGTGGAGGAAAAGTAGATATGATTGGTAATATTATTGAGAGACAATTTACAGTAGTTGGAGATTGGAATTTTGGTAGTGCATTATCACTATTTATTATGTTTATAATGCTTGTTTCTACATCGTTATTTAGAAAAATAGGTGATAAATATGAAAAATAAAATATTTAGAAATGCGTTTTTAATTTTAGTATTTTTATTTCTTTATTTACCAATTTTTACACTGATGTTATATTCTTTTAATGAAAGTAGAAATCAATACATTTTCACAGGATTTACTCTTAAATGGTATATAGAAATTCTTAATAATAATATGTTGATAGATGCTATTAAAACTACATTAAATATTGCAGTTATTTCAACACTAATTTCTGTTATAATTGGATTTATAAGCAGTATCGGAATTATGTTTATTAGTAAAAAAATTAGAACCAGCTTAATAACTATCAACAATATTCCTCTAATAAATCCTGATATTGTAACTGGTGTAGGATTGATGTTACTTTTTATTTTTATGCGCCTAAAATTAGGTTTTAACTCAATGTTAATTGCTCACATTGCATTTTCAATACCATACGTTATTTTAGCAATTTTACCTAAATTAAACAGTATAGGAACAGATTTAATTAATGCTGGAATGGATCTTGGACTACGTCCAAGGCAAATAATTCCTAAAATAATTTTACCTGCTGTTCTTCCAAATATTATTACTGGAGCATTGATTGCATTTACTATGAGTATTGATGACTTTGTTATTAGTTATTTTGTAACAGGAGATGGGGTAAATAATTTATCCATCTGGATTTTTTCACAAACAAAAAAGGGAGTTAATCCAACTGCTAATGCAGTTAGCTCAATTATGTTTATAATAATTATTACATTACTAATGATATATTATACAAGACAAATGAAAAAGGAGGAAGTATTATGAAATTTTTAAAAATTGTTTTAGCTTTAAGTTTAGTAACTTTAATTACAGCTTGTGGAAGTGATGATAGAGAAACTCTATATGTACTAAATTGGGGAGAGTATATTGATCAAGATCTTGTTGCAAAATTTGAGGAAGAATTTAATGTAAAAGTTGTTTATGAAGAAGTTGAATCAACTGAGGCGATGTATTCTAAGATATCTTCTAAAGCAGTTACATATGATGTAGCATTTCCAAGTGAATATACAATTGAATTAATGATTAAAGAGGATATGCTTCATGAAATAGACAAAGATATTGTTACCAATTTCAAAAATATTGATAGTAAGTATTATGAATTAACAGATTTTGATTCATCAGGTCAATATTATATACCATATTTTACAGGAAGTATTGGGATTATGTATAATAAAGATTTAGTTGATGAAAAAGACTTGGATGGGTGGTCTACACTTTGGAATAATAAGTATGAAAATCAAGTTTATTTATATGATTCAATTAGAGATACTATGTCTGTTGGTGCATATTATAATGGGTATTCTATTAATACAACAAATGATGATGAATTAGCTGAAATTGAAGATTCTTTATCAAAGCTTAATGAGAATGCTAGAGGTTATGGAACAGATGATTTAAAAAGTCTTGTTGCTGCTGGTGATGGGGCCATGGCTGTTGTTTATAGTGGTGATTATTTAGTAACATATGCTGATCAAATTGAGAGTGCTTCAAGTGTTAATGTTGGGTATTATATTCCTGAAGAAGGTACAAACGTATGGCTTGATGGTGCAGTTATTCCTAATACTTCTCAAAATCAAGAATTAGCAAATAAATTTATTAACTTTATGCTAGATGAAGAAAATGCAAAGCAAAATGCTGAGTATGTTGGATATACTACAACTAATGCTAAAGCATATGAGTCTTTTATTGAAAGTGGAGATGAACTTTATCAAACAGAAGCGTATTTAATTCCAGAAGAAAAGCTGTCAAAATCAGAGGTTTACAAAAACCTAGAATTAGAGTATAATCAAATATACAGTGAAATTTTTATTCGCGTAAAAAATGATTAGGATGGTGTAATATGTATAAGAAAATTTTTACAAGTGAATCAGTTTCTGAGGGGCATCCTGATAAAGTTTGTGATCAGATAAGCGATGCTATTTTAGATGAGATACTAAAGCAAGATTCTAATGCTAGAGTGGCATGTGAAACATTTGTAACAACACAAAAAGTTGTAGTGGGTGGAGAAGTTAGAACTAGTGCAAAAATAAATTATGAGAAAGTTGTTAGAGATACTTTAAGAGAAATTGGGTATGTGCATGAAGATTTAGGAATTGGTTGTGATAGTTGTGATATTGAAATATTGCTTCACGAGCAATCTGCTGATATTGCACTAGGTGTAGATGCTGAAACAAATGCAGCAAAAGAAATAGGTGCAGGTGATCAAGGGATTATGTTTGGTTTTGCATGCAAAGAAACAAAAGAATTTATGCCCCTGCCAATAATGATTTCTCATAAACTTGTTCAATATGCAAGTGAGGTTCGAAAGTCGGGAGATTTTAAGTGGTCAAGACCAGATATGAAATCTCAAGTTACAATTGATTATTCTAAAGATGTTCCTAGGGTAGATACGGTATTAATGAGTATCCAACATGATGAAGATTACGATGAGTTAGAATTTAAAAATTATATTAAATCTGAAATTATCGATTATGTACTTAGTACATTTGACATTGATTCTAGTGATTACAAACTACTACTTAATCCAACAGGGAAATTTGTTATTGGTGGTCCATGTGGAGATGCTGGACTTACTGGTAGAAAAATTATTGTAGATACTTATGGTGGATTTTCAAGACATGGCGGGGGAGCTTTTTCCGGAAAAGATGCCACTAAAGTTGATAGATCAGCTGCTTATGCAGCTAGGTATGTTGCTAAAAACATTGTTGCAGCTAATTTATGTGATATGTGTGAAATTCAATTATCTTATGCAATAGGTGTAGCTTCACCTGTATCTGTTTTAATTGAAACATTTGGTACTCATAAAGTAGAAATAGAAAAGATTGTTGCAGCAGTAAATGAGGTTTTTGATTTAGAGCCAGCAAAGATTATTGAAAAACTGAAATTGAATCAACCAATATTTAAACAAACTGCAAAATATGGACATATGGGTCGTGAAGACATTAATGTTTCATGGGAGAGTTTAGATAAAGTAGATGAATTGAAAAATTATATTGGGTAATATTAAAACTAGGATGCTAATTCCTAGTTTTTTTGTTTTTAAAAAGCTCTCATAAATTAAATGAAAGCTTTTTAATATTTTACTGGCCAGAACCAGTGCTGTTATCAGTATTATTATCAGTACCACCAGAATCAGTACCACCAGAGTCAGTGCCACCAGAATCAGTGCCACCAGAGTCAGTACCACCAGAGTCAGTGTCACCAGAGTCAGTTGCGCTAGAATCAGTATCACTAGAATCAGGAGTTGAAGTTTCTGGTTGAGTATAGACATCATTACTACTTTCGTAGTTACTATAATATCCACTGCTATAATCTTCTCCAGTGGTTGCTTCTACTTTTGGAGCTCCTGTACTTAAATTGGTTGAAGCATCCATAAAAATGAATTTTTGATTATAAACCATATCAATATAATTAGATATATATTGTATACTTTCATTATATGGTCTATATCCATATAATAACATTCCTCCAGCTGCAGGAGAATTATAATTAACCCCCATTCCTTCAAGAGTTATTGTTTTTATAAATACATTATTTTTCATAAGTGAAGTAGCTATTTTACTAATTGAAGCTAAATCGTTAATTGGAAAATTAGTTAAAGTAGAATCGGCTACAATATTAATTAAATCATCAAGATTACTTGATATACCTACTTCCTTAATTCTTTCTAAAATAGCTTTTAAAACTACAATATGATTAGAGCTACGGATATTTGCATCAATTTCAACACCGGAAGTTGTTGCTTTTCTATTTCTTGCAAAAGCAAGAGTCTGTTCTCCATCCAGTAGGTTAGTTCCTCCAGGTATTGAAATGGTATTTTCCTTTCTGCTTGAATCTTGCATCATTATGTCTCCGTATGGATTAGTAATAGTTACTCCGTCTAAATAATTAACTATATCAATTACACCTTGAAATCCAATAATCATATAATAATCAATGGTTATATTAAATGTAGTTTCTAATGTTTCTTCTAAGCATTCAATACCATATGAACCGTTGTGTGTGATTTTATCATATCCTCCTATACATGGTGAGTATAAAGTTGAATCTCTAGGAATTGAAGATAAGACAATTGACCCACTTGATGGATCGACTGTAGCAATAATTACAACATCAAACAAATATCCTGAAGTAGAAGAAGTTAACGGAGAATCAGTACCTGCTAGTAATATATTAAAAGGTTTATTTACATCTTCAATTGATTTTTCATCTTGTTCGATTGTCATAGTGAAACTGTCTATTTCAATGAATTTATCAATATTTTCATTATAGGCAGCATCCTCCTCAAAAGCTGTTTTATGTGATGCTGGTAGTACAATAGCATCAACTTCTTCATTTGCAAGTGCAAGAATTAAATCATGCCACGTAGAGTATTCATAAACAATTTCTACACTAGATTTATTTGAAAGATATTCAGTAGGAGCGATGTATCCTTCTTTACTATTACTATTATTTAATAATCCAACTGTAACGTTTTCTAATTTTTCTACTTCTGACTCTTCATTTGCAAAAAATACTACACTTATTTCTGAAGTAGTACTACTTCCAGCATTTTGGATTGCCTTTTCAATAGTTAATAAGTATGTCGTTAAGTATATTGTTGATGCTGAAATTGTAACCATTAAAAAAGCTAGTATTCCGACAGCAACTTTCTTTTTATTAACTCTGAAGATGTTTAGTAACATTAGTAATGTAGTTATAAATATCAAAGCTAATACTATTATTATATATTTTGTAGGCATGTACACCTCAAGTAAACTACCTATTGATTCTGCTTTATATATACCAAATGATAAATATATTAGTGAAAATATTGAAAGCACATGTAGTGAGATTAGTGCTATTTTTTTAACATTTATTTTAATTTTTGATTTCTTTTTCATATTTAAGAACTCCTCTCATTTAAATCAACTTTCATTATATCAAAAATAATGTGTAAAGTAAATGATATTACAAGTTTATACTGTTGGTGTATTGTTAGTGTACAATACATGTGAGACCTAAATTAAATTAATTTATAAAATTATATAAAAAATGTGATATATCTGCTACAATGTAAGCGTCTAAAACATACACAAAGGAGATATATCACATG
>JBKEBI010000060.1:0-28363 GCA_047973085.1 Bacilli bacterium
GCAGAAGCTGGAATTAGAGAAAGTAGAGAAGCTGGAAGAAGTTTACTTAATGGATTCCCAGTTGTTAATCATGGTGTTGATGGTTGTATGTCAGTTGTTGAAAGTGTAAATTCTCCAGTTCAAGCAAGACATGGAACACCAGATGCAAGACTTCTTTCTGAAATTATTCATGCTGCAGGTTGGACTTCAAATGAAGGTGGAGGAATCTCTTACAATATTCCTTATGCAAAAAATATCAGTTTAGAAGATAGTATTAGATATTGGCAATATTGCGATCGACTTGTTGGAATTTATGAAGAAAATGGGGTGGAACTAAACAGAGAACCATTTGGGCCTCTTACAGGTACTTTGTGTCCACCATTTATTTCCAATTCTATTGCTATTATTGAAGCGCTTCTTGCTGCTGAACAAGGGGTAAAAAACATTACTGTAGGATATGGTCAAGGTGGAAATATTAGACAAGATATTGCAGCACTTTTAGCATTAAAGGAACAATGTATAAAATATTTAAAAGATTATGGATATGAAAATGTGTTTGTTACAACAGTATTTCATCAATGGATGGGAGGATTTCCTGCTGATGAATCAAGTGCATTAGGGCTTATTTCTATGGCTTCTACTGTTGCAAGTCTTGGAAAAGCAGATAAGATGATTACTAAAACACCTCATGAATCTATTGGAATCCCTACTAAAGAAGCGAATGCTCAAGGTCTTCGTGCCTCAAAAATTGTTACACAACTTTTACAAGAGCAAAGATATGCGGATGGTCCAGATATTGAATTTGAAAAAGATTTAATTATGAAAGAAGTTGATTGTGTAATAAAGGCAGTTTTTGAAGCTGGAAATGGTGACTTAGCTGTAGGTAGTGTTGAAGCCTTTAAACTAGGAATTTTAGATATTCCATTTGCTCCATCTAAATTAAATGCGGGAAAAGTTTTGCCTGCTCGTGATAATGATGGGAAAATTAGATTACTTGCATTTGGGAATGTTCCATTAAGTGATGAAATTAAAAAATATCACCATGACAGATTAAAAATGCGTGCGGAATATGAAGATAGAGAAATGAACTTCCAAATGACTGTTGATGATATATATGCAGTTAGTAATGGAATGTTAATTGGGAGAAGAGGATAATATGAAAATAATTGATGTAATTTGTTCAAAGTCATATACAGGTTTTTATTTTGATGATCAAAAGGCAATTAAAGCAGGGGCTAAAACAGATGGTTTTACTTATACAGGAGAGGCAATGACTGCAGGATTTAATGCAGTTCGTCAACCTGGTGAAGCTATTAGTGTAATGTTTATATTAGAAGATGGTACAGTAGGACACGGGGACTGTGCTGCAGTTCAATATAGTGGAGCTGGTGGTCGTGATCCATTGTTTAGCGCTGATGTATTTATTCCATTTATTGATAAGAATTTAAAACCTCTATTAATTGGTGAAGATGTTAGTAAATTTAAAGAACTAGCTGAAAAATATGATAAGTTAGAAATTGATGGTAAGAAATTACATACTGCTATTAGATATGGGATAAGTCAAGCACTTCTTGATTCTTGTGCTAAAGTAAATAAGATTACAATGGCAGAAGTTGTTAGAAATGAATATAAAATTAATCTAGATACATATAAAGCTATTGACGTATTCACTCAATCAGGGGATGATCGCTATAATAATGCAGATAAAATGATTATTAAAGAAGCAGATGTATTACCACATGCTTTAATAAATAATGTTGAGACTAAATTAGGTAAAAATGGTGAACTTTTATTAGAATATGTTGAGTGGTTAAGAGATAGAATAATCTTTCTTCGCCAAAGAGAAGAGTATAGTCCAATATTCCATATTGATGTATATGGAACAATTGGTATAGCTTTTGATTATGATAATGAGAAAATGGCTAACTACTGTGAAAGTCTTGCAAAGGCTGCTAGTCCATTCAAGATTCGCATTGAAGGGCCAATGGATATGGGAAATCATAAGGATCAAATTAGTGCTCTTGCTAAGCTTACAAAGACAATTGATGAGCGAGAAATTGAGTGCGAGATTGTTGCTGATGAATGGTGTAATACATACGAAGATATTGTTGCATTTGCAGAGGCAGGAGCAGGACACATGCTTCAGATAAAGACTCCTGATTTAGGTGGTGTTAATAATTGTATTGAGGCAATTTTATATTGTAAGCAAAATGGTGTAGGTGCTTATAGCGGTGGTACTTGTAATGAGACAAATAAGTCGGCTGAGGTAACAACAAATATTGCAATTGCATGTAATGCTTGTCAGTGCCTTGCAAAACCTGGTATGGGTGTTGATGAAGGATTCATGATTGTAAAAAATGAGATGAATAGAGTAATTGCATTAGCAAATTCAAAAAAGGCATAATTGTCTTTTTTCTGTATTATAAGAAGGGAGTGGTTTGATGATAGCAATGGCTGGTAGTGTGGAGTCTTGTGATTGTTTAGTAATGCTTTTTAAATCAGAAAAGACTGAGATTGATTTAAAAAGTGATGTTATTATTCAATATGGAGATCAAATAAAAAGTGTTATAGTTCAAACTTTAGAAAAATATAATATTTCTAATATAAAAGTTAGTATTGAAGATAAGGGAGCACTTGATTATACAATTAAAGCTCGTTTGGAATCTGCATTAAAGCGAGGGGGGCTTATATGAAAAGCTTATTATTTGTCCCAGGTAATAATCCTTCTATGCTTCAAAATTCTTTTGTCTTTGAAAGTGACAAAGTTATTATTGATTTAGAAGATGCTGTTAGTGTTGATAATAAGGATGCTGCACGTATTTTAGTAAAACAGTACCTGAAAATTTGTGATCGGTTAGAAGATGTTGTTATTAGAATAAATGGACTTGATACACCATACTATATTGACGATATGAAGATGTTATCAGAATTTGATATATATGCTGTTATGGTACCAAAAGTAACGGTCGAGGTTATGAATGAATTTAATTCGAAATATAACTATAAAACTATTCCGATTGTTGAGAGTTGTATAGCTGTTACTCAAATTAATGAGCTTGTAAAATTTGATAATATTATAGGAATTTTACTTGGTGGTGAGGATTTAAGTAGTGATCTTGAAGTTGCAAGAACTGCTTCATCAATTGAAATACTATACCCTAGACAGCAACTTGCATACTATTGCAAAGCATATAATAAACTAGCGATTGATACTCCTACAACTAATGCAACATTAATGGATGTTGTTTATGAAGATGCCACTTTTGCAAAAGAAATTGGAATGAAAGCAAAAGCATGCATTCATCCAAACCAGGTGAATGTTATTAACACAGTTTTTCGTGTTAGTGAAGAAGAAATACTTTGGGCAAAGCGTGTAATGATAGCTGTTAAAAAAAATGAGGGCAAAGGTGCTTTTAGTTTAGATGGTAAGATGATTGATGAACCGATTATAAAGAGGGCTAAAAGATTTTTAAGCGAATCAGGAATTGGTGGTGAAGATATTGAATAAATTTATTAGTGCAAATGAATATAAAAATTATAAACGCAAACTTATAAATGAAGTGATTAATAATGAAGCTCCTGTTATTTGTAAAAGCATTGAAGACCTGTTTTCACATTTAAATATTTTTGATAATATGACAATTTCATATCACCATCATTTAAGAAATGGTGATATGTGCGTAAATATGATAGTTGATTATATAAATGATAACTACAGCAACACTTTGAATGTTGCAGCAAGTTCAATTTTTCCCGCTCATAGTTCACTTTTAAAACTAATTGAAAGTTCTCGTTTAAATAATATTTATACCAATTATATTAATGGACCTGTAGCAAAAGCAGTGAGTGCAGGAGGTTTAAATGAACTTTTATTTATGCATACACATGGTGGAAGAAGTAGAGCAATAGAGTCAGGAGACATAAAAATTGATATAGCTTTTCTTGCAGTAAGCGAATGTGATAAAGCTGGAAATGCCAATGGAATAAATGGAAAAAGTGCATGTGGAGCTCTTGGGTATGCAATTAGTGATTCAATGTATGCTAAGACAAAGGTTTTGATTACTGATAATCTAGTTGATACTTGTGAGTATGTATCTATTAATGGCAAATATGTTGACTATATTTTAGTAGTAGATTCAATTGGAGATCCTAATGGAATAGTAAGTGGTACAACTCAGGTAACAAAAAATCCGATTGGATTAAAAATTGCTAGAGATAGTGCTAGTTTAGTAAGTGAAGTTAATCTAATAGAAGATGGGTTTAGTTTTCAAACAGGTGCAGGAGGTACAAGTCTTGCAGTAGCCGACTATCTAAAGGCTATTATGAAAAAGAGGCAGGTTAAGGGTTCTTTTGCAAGTGGAGGAATAACTGGATATTTTACATCAATGCTTGAAGAAGGTCTATTTGATATGTTGTGGGATGTTCAATGCTTTGATTTATCAGCAATTAGTTCTCTACAAAATAATAGGAATCATTTAGAAATGAGTGCTAGTAAATATGGTAATCCGTTTGATGAATGTGTTGTTAATGATTTAGATGTTGTAGTGCTAGGTGCAACAGAAGTAGACCTTAATTTCAATGTTAATGTTGTGACTGATTCCAATAATGTTTTAATGGGAGGAAGTGGAGGTCATAGTGATACTGCATATGGTGCTAAACTTACAATAATTACTACTCCACTAATTAAAGGAAGAAATCCTGTTATTAAAGATGTTGTTAATACTATCACTACTCCAGGAGAGAGTGTTGATGCTATTGTTACTGAGCGTGGAATTGCAATCAATCCTTTAAGAAAAGATTTACTTGATAAGCTGAAAAATACAAATTTAAATATTGTTTCTATTGAAAATTTACAAAAAATAGCTTATGATATGTGTGGAGTACCAAAAAATGTTAAGAAGTCTAATAAACTTATTGGGCATGTAGTATATAGAGATGGGAGTATAATTGATTCAATTTGGGAGAGTGAATAATGAAGATTGTTGAAGTTATGCTAAATAGTGAAAAAGCTAAAACGGAAGAATTTTTAAGTAGGTTTGATTTAAAGTATGAAAAAGATATAGTTTATACACTTAATTGTATAGAAAATGATAAAATTATTGGAACTATTTCATGTAGTAAAAATGTTATTAAGTGTATGGCAGTTGATGAGTCATATCAAGGGTTAAATATTGCAGCAAATTTAATTTCTAGAATTATTCAGTATATTTATTATTTAGGAACAGACAGTATTTTTGTATATACTAAACCAGAAAATAAAGATATATTTTTAAGTATGGGATTTTCAGAGATTATTTCTACAGAAAATACATGTTTACTTGAAATGTATTCTGATATTAATATAATTCTTAGTGATATTAAAGAGAAATATCATTTGAATGAAGAATCTTATGCGGCTATTGTAATGAATTGTAACCCAATGACAAATGGACATTTGTATTTAATTGAGAGATGCAGTAATGAAAATAAGAATGTTATAGTTTTTGTTGTTGAAGAAGATAAGAGTTATTTTAAGTTTAATGAACGTTTTGAGATTGTTACAAAAGAGTGTGAAAGGTTTTCAAATGTAGTAGTTATCCCTGCGACACAATATATTATTTCAGGTGCAACTTTCCCAACATATTTTTATAAAGATGAAGTTGATGTTGATAATGAAAGTATGATGATTGATTTAGGGATCTTTAAAAAGTATTTTATGCCATTATTTAATATTACTAAAAGGTATGTAGGAACAGAGCCCTATGATAAACTTACCAATAATTATAATATTAAAATGAAAGAAATTTTAAAAGATTTAGTTGTTATTGAGCGAAAAAAAATTAATGATAAATATATTAGCGCTTCGTATGTTAGAAAGCTAATTAAAGAAGAAAAGCTGGAAGAGTTAAAAAAACTTGTTCCACCTTCTACGTATGAATTAATAAGTTTAAGATAGGGGAACCTATCTTTTTTATTTATCATAAATTCATATTTACAGAGTATAATTGACATTATACAGTTATCGTGATAAGCTTTAAAAAACAATTTACTTAAATTGATATAAATAACTAATATGAAATGAGAGATTATGTAGGAGGAATTTTATGAAAGGAAAAAAGGGTTTAGGTTTAACTGGAAAAATATTAATAGGTTTGGTATTGGGTGTAATTTGCGGTGTTATTATTAACGTATCTGGTTTAGCGGAAAATAAAGTTATTAATAAGTATATTATTGATGGAATTTTAGCTATTGTCGGGGGAGGATTTATTAGTGCTATTAAAATGATGATGGTGCCAGTAGTATTCTTTTCTTTAGTTGTTGGTGCAGCAAGCATTGGTGAGGTTAGTAGGCTTGGAAGAATAGGAATAAAAACTCTATCTTTTTATATGGTTACTACGGCATTAGCAATTGCAATTTCGTTGGGGGTAGGGCTTTTAATTAGTCCAGGACTTGGTGGAGGAATTGATTTAAGTGATAAGGCAACTTTAGAAACTGTAAGTGAAGCTAAAACAATTGTTGAGACAGTGGTTTCAATAATTCCAACAAATCCTGTTTCTGCGCTAGCTAATGGAGAGATGTTGCAAATTATATTTTTTGCAATCTTTGTTGGTATAAGTATTACAATTCTTGGTGATAAGGTTAGTACTGTAAAAACTTTTATGGAACAGACAAATGATATTATGCTAAATATAATGTTGATTATTATGAAGTTTGCTCCGTATGGAGTCTTTGCATTAATAACACGTACTTTTGCAACAGAAGGATTTGAAGCAATTATGCCACTAGGAAAGTATTTCTTTGCTGTCTTACTAGCACTTGCAATTCAAATGATTGTGACTTATCCGTCACTGCTATATGCATTTACTAGGTTAAATCCTATCCAGTTTTTTAAAAATGCTCTACCAGCCATAACTTTTGCTTTTAGCTCTAGTTCTTCAAGTGCAACAATTCCAGTAACACTTGAATGCATGGATAAAAACCAAGGTGTGGAATCAGGAATTAGTTCATTTACAATTCCATTAGGTGCGACTATTAATATGGATGGGTCTGCAATGATGCAAGGTGTTGCTGTAATTTTAATTGCACAGTTATCTGGGATTGAGATTACATTAAGTATGTTTATGACAGTTATTGCCATGGCAGTACTTGCATCAATTGGTACGGCAGGTGTCCCAGGTGCAGGGTTAATTATGCTATCAATTGTGCTTACTCAAGTGGGGCTTAGTCCAGAATTTATCCCAATTATTATGGGTGTTGATAGATTACTAGATATGACAAGAACTGCTGTTAATATCACTGGTGATCAAGCTTGTACAGTTATTATTGCAAATAATGAAAAAGCACTTAATAAAGATATATTTTACCAAAAAAATCATAGTTTTGAATAGTTTAAGTTAAGTAGGATTAGTTAATTAGTTCTGCTTTTTATTTGTTATAAAACATATTACGTTGTAAACAGTATTCAATCTTGGTATAATGTAGTTAGTTGAGAGTAATGATTTTGTATATGTAGAGAAGAGGACTGATTATGGAAGAAATAAATTTAAATAATAAATTTTTTTTGTATAAATCAACATCAAATAAATATGCTATCTTTGTTCATGGAATGGTTGAAACTATGAATGGATATTTAAAGGTCAAGGATTATTTAGTTAACAATGGAATAAATGTTGTTTTGTATGATAATGAAGGTCATGGAGAAAATGCTAAAAATTTAGGACATCTTGATATTTATGAAAGTTATAAAATGGTAAATGACATCATTGATATTGAGAAGTATATAAATGATAATTACAGCCCAAGTGAAGTTGTTGTTATTGGTCATAGTATGGGTAGTGCACTTGTTCGATCAGCTATGAAGAGTGTAAAATTTGATAAGGTAGTATTAAATGGTGCTCCAAAAAGTTTGAGAGCTTTTACTTCAAATTTACTTTTATTTATATATCTGTTTATTAATGATAAGAAACCGAGCATGCTCTTTAATAATCTTGTGTTTAAATCGTATAATAAAAGTGTTGAAAGTCCTACAAGTGAAAATGACTGGGTATGTAGTAATTTAGAATATTTAAAAATGTATAATGAGGATGAGTATTCTGGTTTTATAGGTACAGGAGGATTCTATCAAGAAGTTATTAGAGTCATGGCAATGGCTAAGGAAGTTAAGATAAATCCAACAAATGTTTTAATTACTAGTGGTAAAAATGATCCTGTAACTAATATGGGAAAGAGTTGTTTTCAGTTAAAGAATAGACTAGAAAAACATGGTTGTAATTGCAATGTAATATGTTATGAAAATATGAGACATTTTATTTATGATGAAATAGACTGTAATATATGCTATGAAGATTTGCTAAATTTTATTAATGAGGTATAGTGCATGGAATTAAAAGTTAAAAATTTTAGAAATATAAAAGAATGTAGTTTTGATATTATAGATAATATGCTTATTTTAGTTGGTAAAAATGGTGTTGGAAAATCTAATGTACTTGAAGCAATAGAAAATAGAAATTTTACTATCTCTGGGTCAAATGAATATGATGATATTATTTATATAAGCCCTGAAATTTCAATTAGTGAAAGCATTGATTTTGAAGAAGACTCAGTATTTATGCAATTAGCAAATATTTTATATGATGGTGAGAGCGAAGATGCCAAATATCAACATTTACTTAATCAAGTAAATTTAGTTTTAAAAGAAAATGATGTTTTAAAAGGTAAAGAAGTACAAAACTTAGAAAATGAAAGCTTGAAAAAGATTTTTATTAAGGCATGCTATGAACTTACTTCAGGATTTAAAAGAAGACTTTTGTATCAATTTTTATATAAAATTGCAACAGAGGCATTAGATAAGAAATTAATTATTTTAATTGATTCTCCAGAGGTATATGCACATCCCTCAATGATAAGGAGCATATGTAATGAATTAAAATTTTTATCTGAACGAGGGCATTTGCTAATTGTTTCAACTCATAGTGCAAAAGTGGTTGAAACATTGAATACAGATATTAGACAAGTTGCAAAGTTAACTGTAAAAAATAATGAATTAGTATCTTATCAAATTATTTTAGATGAGTATATTAAATTGTTACATGAATTTTACAGAGCAAAGAATATTTTCTATTTACCAAATGGAAGAGTTAATGAAGCATTAGTTCATATTGTAAAGAATAACATTAGTTCATTTTGCAAAAGTTTTTTGAGAGAAAATGTATTAAAGATTTTGTTTTCTGACTATATTATTTTAGGAGAAGGTTCTAGTGAAGAAGTATTGTTTAATTATATGTTTACAAGAATAGATTATAAAATAACTTCTAAGTTTGCAGACTACAATATTGATTATGTAACTGGTTTTGGAAAATTTTACTTACCTTTTTATTTTATTCTAGCAAACTTATATGATGTGAAAGTTATCTGTATGTTTGACATTGATAATCTAGAAAACAAAAGTCATAAGGCATTTTATAATGCATTTTCTAATTATGAAATTAATAATAAAAATTTATTTATAACTGTCATGTTAGATCCTGATTTAGAAAGCGAACTTGAAATAGAGCAATCTAAGCATAGAGTTGAAAAGCCACTTCATATCTTTAATGAAGTGTTCTATAAGAAAAATAATGTTAATAAAATTGTAAATAAAATAGAAAAAGCATTAAATATTCTAGAATAAGGTTGTTATTAGTTAAGATATACTGTATAATTGGAATATGGATTATAGTTATATGATACCAAATTTATTTATGTAAGGAGAACAAACGATGAAGGGTACTGTTAAGTGGTTTGATGGATCTAAAGGTTATGGATTCATTACTTCAGAAGATGGAAATGATGTTTTTGTTCATTTCAGCGCTATCGAAGAAGATGGATTTAAATCTTTAGAAGAAGGTCAAGAAGTAAGTTTTGAAGTTGTTGATGGAGATAAAGGTCCTCAAGCTTCAAACGTTGTAAAGGGATAATAGATTTTTCTACAACATTTAAAAGAGTTTTAAACTCTTTTTTTTAAAAATATTTATGCTATCATATTAAAATTAATAATAAATTAGTTTAAGAGGTGACTTATAGTGGATTCAAAAAAATATAAAAGTGCTACATCAAAATTTTTTGATGAGACAGATGATCTAGAATTAGAAAAAGAAGCTGAAATAGATGCAATAGATGTCGATGATAATATTGATAATGATAGAACAAAAATTCATACAAAGACAGAAGAATACGAAGATGATGAAGAGTACGAAGAATACGAAGATGATGAAGAGTATGAAGAATACGAAGATGATGAAGAGTATGAAGATGATATTGTAAAAAAGAAAAAAAAGCGCAAAAAGAAAAAAAGTTTATTTAAGAATAAAAAAACAAAATATGCTATTATTGGAGTTTCGATTGCTGTTCTTCTAGCAGCAGTAGTTTCTATAATTATTATGGCTGGAAGAGTAGAATATGTAGAGAACGTTGAGATATACGTTGATGATACTCTTGTTCATACGTTTGATCGTGTAGATGAAGGGACAATTGATCAAAGGTTAATAGATCAAGGCTATAATGAAGAGGAGTATATAAGAGATAAGACGATGAAATCTACAGAGAAGAAAATATATTTATCTCAAAAAAAGGAAATAACTGTGACATATTATGCAGAGGAATGGGATAAGAAAGAGTTTGATGTCTATAACTATAAATTGAGTACTGTGCTAACAGAACTGGAGATAGATTTAGATGAAAACGCTGTTGTATATGTTGATAATACAAAAATTGATAGTAGTAAGTTTAATGAAACTACTATTAGGCTTTCATCACATATAAAAATAGTTAATAATACTATTGAAGAGGAAGTGATTGAAGAAGCTATCCCATATAGTACAGTGGAAACTCTAGATAGTACACTAACAGAAGGAGAACGTAAAGTCATTACTAAGGGAGTAGATGGGCTGAAGAGAAGTGTATATAATGTTTACTATTCAAATGGAGAAGAAGTTAAACGTGAACTTATTAGTGATGAAGTTGTGACATCTCCTGTTGATGAAGTTGTTTCTGTAGGCACAAAAAAAGATACAACTGATACTGATAGTAGTAGTGATTAAGGTAAAATGTACTAATTAGTCAGGTATATAGAATAAAATATGATTTAGTATTGCACTTCTTTGTCTATAGCAAAGAAGTGTTTTTTAACTATATGTGAAAGCTTGAACGTTTTGTGTAATAACAAACTATTATTAAACAGTAGTTATTTGCATTAAATATAAAAAAAGTGTTGCAAAATAAAATAAGTAGTGATATAATATTATTGCTGGTGAGAATAGCAAAGTGGATACACCTGTTCCCATTCCGAACACAGAAGTTAAGCACTTTAGCGCCAATTGTAGTACAATTGTGCGAGACTTGGTCCTTGCCAGTTTTTTTGTGTATTAAAATAATGGAGATGATTGTATGATTCAAATTCAAAACGTGAATAAAAGTTTCCCGGGGAAAGTTATATATAATAATGCTAGTGTTAATATTTATAAAAAAGAAATAGTTGGTATTGTTGGAAGAAATGGTGTAGGTAAATCTACACTTTTTGAGATGATTTTAGACTTAATTCCATATGAGGGAAATATTGAAATAATTAAAGGCTTAAAAATGGGTTATTATACACAAGATTTGGTTTTGGATGAGACAATTACAGTTAATGAAATTCTATATAAACAGTTTGATCATTTATTTGCAATGGAGGAGAAACTTTTAGAATTGGCTCATGATTTTGAAAAGAATCAAGATGAATATGAAAAGGTGTTTTTTGAGTTTGAAAGTCAAGGAGGATATTTTATTACCTCTAATATAAATGCAATGATAAAAATGTTTAAGCTAGATAATATCTTAGAGCAAAAAATTGCTACACTTAGTGGTGGTCAAAAAGGAAGGGTAGCACTTGCTAAAATTTTACTTACTAAGCCAGATATTTTACTTTTAGATGAGCCATTGAATCATTTAGATTTAGAAGCAATTGAATGGTTAGAAAACTTTTTAAATTCTAATATTGAAACATTTATAGTTATTTCACATGATAGATTTTTTCTAGATAATGTGTGTAATAATATTATTGAGGTAAAGAATCATAACTTTTATAAATATAAAGGAAACTATTCTAAATATTTAGATGATAGTGAACATAATGATTTAACTATTCATAACATATATGATAAACAGCAAGCTGAGATAAAAAAATTAAATGAGCAGATTAAACAATTTCGTATTTGGGGAAATGCTAGGGATAGTGAAAAAATGTTTAAAAAGGCAAAAGAGTTGGAAAAGCGTTTGAGTAAGATTGAAGTCATAGATGCTCCAACAATTGAAAAAAATATGAGGCTTAATTTTAATTATTCATTTTCTAATTCTCAAAACATAATTTGGTGTGAAAACTTAGCGATAGGTTATGATAAGGTATTAATTGATAATCTAAATTTTGATGTATATAAAGGTGATAGAATTGCTTTGGTTGGGGCAAATGGTTGTGGAAAGTCTACATTGCTTAAAGTTCTAGCTAATAAACTTATGCCTTTAAAAGGCGATATAAATTTTGCTACTAATATTAAGGTTGCATATTTTGACCAAATTTTTGAAGAACTTGATAAAACTAGTACTATTAAGGATGAAGTACATAAAGATAACGTTTTATTAAATAATTATCAAATTAGATCGCATCTAGCAAAATTTTTATTTAAAAATGAAGATTTAAATAAAAAGATTAGTGACTTATCTGGTGGAGAATGCGTTAGAGTTAGTCTTGCAAAACTTAGTTTACAAGAAAGCAATGTGCTTATTTTAGATGAACCGACAAACCATTTAGACTTAGAAAGTAAACAAGTAGTAGAAATGGCCTTATCAAGTTATGAAGGAGCAATTATATTTTCTTCTCATGATAGATATTTAATAAATAAGCTTGCAAATAAAATATTTGAATTTAATAAAAATGAGATGAGAATTATTAACAAAACTTATAATGAATATATTGTAGAAAGAGATTTAAAGTTTGAAGTTGAAGCAGATGAAGTAGTTATATATGATTACATAGTGCAAAAGCAAATTAAATCCCTTAAGAATAAAATTATAAACATTGAAGAAGAAATTGGTAAAAAAGAAAGTCAGATAAAAAGATTAGAAAAGTTAAAATTTGATGAAGATATATATACATGTGAAAATAGCTATAATGAAATACTTGAAGAAATTAAACAATGTAATACGGAGATTGAAGAATTAATTTTAGAAACAATTAAGTTAGAAAATGAGATTGATATGTTATAATTGATGTTAAATATTGTATAAAGGAAAATGCAGTAAAATAAGAAGTTTTTTAACTATGGGGTATGCTACTAAATTTGCTGTGTATTGGTTGATTATAATCAGGTAAGAACTAAAGGGGATTGTAAAAATGAAAGATTTATTTAAAAAAATTTGGCGGGAGCCAAGACGTGCACTAGATACAAATGAAAATCGAAAGATTTCTTTTTTAGAACTATTTTTTGATATAATTTATGTAGGGTATATTGCAAGAATTACTCACAGCTTTACAGAAGATATTAATGCATTGCATTTGTTTCAATATGTTATTTTATTTTTGATGGGCTGGATGGGCTGGTTTAATAGCTCTTCCTATTATGATATTCACGGTAACAATGATGTTCGCTCAAGAGCATTTATGTTTTTACAAATGTTTATTATTGGTTGGTTAGGGATTTTTAGTCATAATGCTTTTGGTGAAAACTTTTCCATGTTTTCTTTTACTATGGCACTGTATATATTAGCTTAGCTATTTTCTTTGGAATTGCACTAATTAACTATAATCGTCAATGGAAAGATCAATATAGAGACTTTAAATCTTTGAAAAGTGGAATTTCTTCTTCTATGCATGAAAGAAATAATCTATTTTTGATTATTGTTTTTGGAGAGTTTGTTACAGGAATTATTAGTGCAGCTTCTGATATTCATGAAATGACTTTGGTTAAAGGAACATTTATCATGGGTAGTCTGTTATTGGCTGTGGGTTTATGGTGGCTTTATTTTGATTTGGTAGCGAACCGTTTACCAAAGCCTACACTATCAACTACTATTCTTTGGACATGGTTAAATATTCCTGTAATGATTTCTATTACTAGTATGGGAGCTGTCTTAAGTTTTATACTAAAGAGTGAGAATGAACAACTTTTTGTATTAAACAATGAAACAAGGGGTATTGAGTTACTTTTACTAGGATCATTTTTTGTTTATTTCATCTGCATTTGGTTGCTTAATCGATATTTAAATATTTCGGATACTTTTTTACCTATATCCAAAGTAGTTAATAAAATATTCCCCTTTATCAGTATAGCTGTTTTGATATTTATGGTTATTCCTATATCTATTTCATGGATTTTGAGTGTTATGCTACTTTTAATAATTATTTTAGTTTTAACATTTACTATTTTATATTCTAGAAATTGCCAAGCATTTGATTAATAATGAGTAATATTTAAAAAAAATCATAATTAGTATAAATTTTACAGGTCCATTTCTTAGGAAGTGGATTTTATTAAACCTTTAATTATATTTAGTAGTCAGAACTCAGTATATGAAAATTAACTAATTTGTTTATAGATTTAAAGTAAAAATCTATAAATTTCAATAATAGAAAGGAATATAGAGAATTAAGGTTTATTATGTTATAATATTTTAAAGGAGTTATTTATGAAAATTTCTAATAATGCTAAATTTGAATATAGTATAGATTTTTGTAATGGAAATATTGCAGAAAGTTTTTTAGATGTTAGTAATTATGTGGTTTGTATTGATAAACGAGTTCTTTTTTTTCATCATAAATATTTAAAAACTATTATAGAAAATTCGATTAATTATATCGTAATTGATTTAAGTGAAAAAAATAAGACAACTGAAACTGTAAATGATATATTAGAGTTTTTGTTTGAAAGTGGTGTTGATAAAACTACTACATTAATCAGTATTGGTGGAGGAGTATGTGGCGATATATGTGGTTATGTTTCTAGCATTTATATTCGTGGAATAGATTATATTTCAATTCCAACAACACTTTTGTCACAGGTAGATAGTAGTGTTGGTGGAAAAGTAGGAGTAAATTATAATAATCAAAAAAATATGATAGGTGCAATATATTTTCCGAAAAAAGTTATTATTGATAAGTCGTTTCTATCAACATTAACAATAAGACAATTTAAAGAAGGACTTGCTGAAGTTATAAAACATGGGCTTTTAATAGATAAAACAATTATTGAGAAAATAAATGGGTTTAAAGATATTAAGCAACTAAAAAATAGTGATATTACTGATATAATTAAACTTTCTATTGAAGCAAAATTAAAAATTGTAGAAAAAGATCTATTTGATACTGGATATAGACATGCTTTAAATTTTGGACATACCTTTGCACATGCCATAGAGTTAAACAATGACTTATATCATGGTGAAGCAGTATTTTGGGGAATGCTTGTTGCTGTTTTTGATACGAGCATTTACAGTGATGTAAAAGCACTTTTTGAGAAATTTGAATGTATGAGAAAAATAGAAAATTTTGATTTAACTTTAATAAACAACGATAAAAAAAGTTTAGGGTCGGTAATTAGGGAAGTGTTTTTAAATGATTTAAATGATTTTGAAATAAAAGAAGTTGATATAAAAAATCTTATTATGAAATATGAAAATGCTTATAATAAAATAAAATCAGAAGTTAAATATAGTCCCGGTAGATTTATTTTTAAAAATCAGAAATTAAAAGGTGAGGTTACTATTCCACCCTCTAAGAGTCAGTTACATAGATATTTAATTGCAAGCGCTTTGAGCAAGGAAGTTGTTGTTTTGAAAGGAGTTAGTTCTATTTGTGATGACATTGCAACCACCATAGAAGCCTTAAAACAATTAAATTGTAGTGTACAGTTTTCAAATAATTCTTTAATTGTTAAACCGAAGAGTTATCATAAATCTATTGTTAATATGAAAGAAAGTGCAACATCACTAAGAATGCTTTTACCTCTGCTTATGCATTATAATAATGAAGTGGAAATTGATGGAGAAAACAATCTAAAAACAAGGCCAATAAACGAATATTTAAAAATCTTTAATAAGCAAAATATTGCATATGATTATAATGATACACTCCCTTTAAAAGTAAGAGGAAGTATTTCTCCAGATGTATTTGCAATTGATGGTAATGTGAGCAGTCAATATGTTTCAGGATTACTATTTTTACTACCCTTATTAAAATCTTCTAGTAAAATTATTTTAAATGATAAATTACAGTCACTACCTTATGTACAAATGAGCTTAAAAGTTTTAAAAGATTTTGGGATAGAAATATACTATAATAATGATTATACAGTTTTTAACATACCTGGGAATCAGACTTATACAAGTAAAGGTGAATATTTGGTAGAGCAAGATTACTCTGCAAGAAGCTTCTTTGAAGTTGCAAAGAGCTTTCCTATGCATGAAATTAAAGTAACAAATAATATTAATGATACGATACAAGGAGATGCTATTGTTGCAAAAATTATTAAAGAGGAACAAAGTATGGTAGATATTACAGACATTCCTGATGCAGCATTAATTTTGGCAGTATATTATGCTGTGAACGGAGGAGTTATAGAAAATATTGAAAGACTTAAATATAAAGAGTCTAATCGTCTAAATGCAATTTGTGATTTCCTAGATGTAATGGGAATTAGTTATACTTTAGAAAACAATAGGCTATCTATAACTAAGGGTTATATTAGAGGAGGGGTTTTTAATACTCATCTTGATCACCGAGTGGCAATGGCAATTATTATTGCTTCAAGCATTGCTACTTCAGACACATATTTATTAGAAATAAAAAGTATTAACAAATCATTTCCAACGTTTATTGAATGTTATGAAGGTTTAGGAGGTTTTGTTGATGAGGAGTAGTAGTGGAAATAATATTAAATACACTTTATTTGGAGAATCTCATGGAGATGAAATCGGAATAGAAATATTTGGAATAAAGTCAGGATTTGAAATTGATTTTGAAAAAATAGATTATCAACTAAGACTTAGACAGGGCGGAGAAAAATATAATACTTCTCGTCAGGAAAAAGTTGAATATACTATTAAATCTGGTGTAGATAAAAATAGAACTAATGGAGAAAAGATTGTTATAGTGTTTAAAAATGAAAAACAAAAAAGTAAGGACTATAATAAGTTAAAACATCAACCTCGACCTGGACATGCAGATTATGTTGCAATGACAAAATATAAAAAGTTTATTTCTGGTGGTGGACATTTTTCTGGAAGGCTTACAGCACCACTAGTATTTCTTGGGCAACTTTGTATGCAACTTATTAAAAAAGAGTACCCAGATTTTGAAGTGATTTCACATATAAATAAATTTCAGAATTTTGAAGATATTTCTTACTATGAAATAAGAAAAGAATTAGCAAAAAATGTTAATGATATTGAACAAGTTATCTTACTTAGAAGTGCTTTGCATAAAAGATTGCTTGCTTGTAGAGGATTATTTTTTGAAGAAAGTAAATTTGAAAAATATCAATTATCTACAGAAGACTTAATCAATAAAAAAACAACAGCTGGTGGTGAAATAGAGACAATTATTATAGGTTCACCTTCTCTAGTTGGAGAACCTTTTTTTGACACAATAGAAGGATGTTTTTCAAAGGCTTTATATAGCATCCCTAGTGTAAAAGGTGTAAGTTTTGGATATGGAAACTCATTTATAAATACGAAGGGTCACTTAGTAAAAGATGAAATTAAATATTTTGATAATAATAGTTTATATACTTTATTTAATTACAATGGAGGAATTAATGGGGGGATTACAAATGGGGAAGATATTGTCTTTAAAACTGTTTTGAAACCCATTGCTTCAATTATGCAAGAGCAACTTACATACAATAATTTGCTAAACGAAGTAATGCCTCTTACTATTGGTGGAAGACATGATGTAACAATTGTTAATCGTATTATTCCTGTGATAGAAAGTGTGGTTTGTATAGAATTTTATGATTTAATTCTTGAAAGCAAAAAAATAAATAATCAAATAGTGAGATGAAATAATTTTTATCTCACTATTTTTAAGCATAAAAAAGCAACTAAATTAATAGTTGCTCCCAATCTTTATTCTGCTATTTTTTCACTAATATCTGTTTCAGAATCTTTTAATACTTCACTAAGACTTGCAGTTAAACTTGCTAAACCTTGAATGTTAGATGGAATAATAAGCTTTGTTGATTTCCCGTCAGCAAGTTTTTCAAGTGAGTCTAGAGACTTTAGAGAAATTAATGCATTATCGATATTTACTTCTTTTAGCCTTTCTAGACCTTCTGCTGTTGCAACATTTACTGCTAAAATTGCTTGAGCTTCCCCTTGAGCTTCAAGAATAGTTGCTTCTTTATTTGCAGTTGCACTAAGAACTTTTGCTTCTTTTTTTGCTTGAGCTTCGAGAATTGCTGATTCTTTGTTACCTTCAGCAACAAGAATTTTACTAGCCTTTTCACCTTCAGCCATTAAAATTGCTTCACGCTTTTCACGTTCTGCACGCATTTGCTTCTCCATTGCTTGTTGAATATCAGCTGGAGGTAGTATATTTTTAAGTTCTACACGATTAATTTTAATTCCCCATGGGTCTGTAGCTTCATCTAAAACAGATCTCATCTTTGTATTAATATGATCACGAGATGTAAGTGATTCATCAAGTTCAAGATCACCTATAATATTTCTAAGTGTAGTTGCAGTTAAATTTTCAATTGCTGCAATTGGGTTATTTACACCATATAAATAAAGCTTAGGATCAGTGACAGCATAATATACCACAGTGTCAATTTGCATTGTAACATTATCTTTAGTAATTACAGGTTGTGGTGGAAAATCAATAACCTGCTCTTTTAAAGAAATTTTTGCAGCTACACGCTCTAAAAATGGTACTTTAACGTGTAAACCATTTTGCCAAGTTGTTTTATAAGATCCTAGACTTTCAATAATATACGCATTTGTTTGTGCAACAACGCGAATGTTTGCAATAAATATAAAAATTAAAATTAAAATTATAGCAAAAATCAGTAATGTTGTTATCATAATAAAATCCTCCTATTTGTATAAATAAATTATTTTTTTTCTACAGTAACTTTAGCTCCAGAAACATCTTTGATAGTAATAATATCTCCTTTAACTATTTCTTCATTAGATTGCGCTAACCATTCTAGACCATTAACTTTTACATAGCCTGTTTCAATACCTCCAAAACTATCAAGTGCAATTGCCTGCTCTCCAACAACTCTTTCATAGTTTGTCTTTATAGTTTTTCCATGATGAATTTTTTTGACAAAGGGCTTAGTTGCTATTAATAATACAATTGAAATAGCGATAAAAATAGCAATTTGAAGTATAATATTATTGCTATATAATGAGATTATAAACGATGGAATAGCAGCTATGGCAAACCATAATGTAACCAGATTAATTGTAACAGCTTCAATAATTAATAATACGATTATAATAAATAACCATAAAAATGCAATTAAAGTAAAATCAACCATTATTTTTCACCTCATTTCCTAAGATAATAGTAAAAAGCTACCATAATTATATTTTCAATAATAAAATGTAGCACTCTTCTACTTAGTTATATTATAACACATTGTATTTAATAAATGTTAGTATGTTATATCTCTTTTGTAACTTTAAATATTTAATATATTCTAATCTCTAGACTTATTTTACTAGCGTACACTCATAACTTATGTTATATTATTATGTAGGAGGTTTATTATGAAAAAAATTAAAATGTATGGTGCTGCTTTTTGAGGAGGATGTCCACCTGTAAAGGACTACCTTTTGGAAAAAGGTATTGATTATGATTATGTAGATATTATGGAAAGTGAAGAAAACAAGTTTGAGTTTGAAGAGTTTAGAAGAAGTCGTGAAGAATATAATGAAATTTTACAAGAAGGTACTAGATTTGGTATACCAGTTCTTGTTTATGATAATGACCTTGTTATGGGGTTTGATAAAAAAGCGATTGATAGTTTAATAGCAAAATTAAAGTAATTTCATATTACCTAAAACACTAGCAAAATTGCTGGTGTTTTTTAAGTTACTAAAGCTATATGTAGCATGATACAAAAAATTATGTTCTTCTAATGTGGAATTAATATAATTCTTTTATATTAACAATTTAATTTACCATATTATTAATAATTTTTTGATTGACAATGTATTACATATGTGGTACACTTATGCATGATAAAGACAATATACATTATTATTAAAAACATTGCAAAATAAACCAATAATAAATATAATATTTTTTAAGTTTTTTGGCACATGTTAAAATTGACTTTATTGACTTATTTAAATAAAATATGTATACTACAAGTATGCAAATAAATACTGAATTTATTGAAGAGAAGAGGAGGAAATATGCTTAATAGAGTATTTTTATACATTAGTAAAAATTTTGTAAAAATGATTTCAACACTAATAATGTTCGTTGTAATGTTATCGGTTATTGGAACCCTTGTCTATGTTTATTCAACTGTAAATAATAGAGTTGATCAAACAGGACTTATTAGACGTAATTATATTGTGGATGATGAAAAAATTTATAATCAAAGTGAGAGTGAAGAAAATATTGAAACTGCTTCGTATACTTTAATTTATGAGGAATTAAAGAATTTAGATGGGTTAGAAGCGTATAAAATAGATGTTGGATATGCTAACGTTTATAATTTTGTTATGGATGATGCAACTATTACAGATAGTAAAACTATAAATTTTCAAATTGCTGATGATTTTAAACAAATTGATTTTGTAACAGGTGCAGTGGAGATTATAAGTGGTGAACTTAATTCAACGGGAATTGTTATTAGTGAAGAAATTTCTGAGGAATATGATGTTACTATAGGAGATACTTTAGATGTTTCATCTTTCTTTCTTATGGATTCTGAAATTGATTTTTCCCAAGATTCAAAAATGACATTTAGTTATACTTATGAGGTAGAAGTAAGTGGAATATACAGTTCAAGTTCTAGTGATGATTCTGATTCTGTGGATACAGTTTATTTATCAGAAGGTTTATATAGTGAAATCAGTAACGCTATTAAAAGTGAAGAAAAAAAGCTTTCTCCAGAAACGTATGAATATTCAACTGGATTTCCTGACTTTGAAAGAGTTCTTGCACAATATGATAATAAAGATAGCGCAAATAGTTTAGATAAATTTGTGAAAGAGAATTTTGATACCTTATATATAGTTGATAGTACAAAAGAAATTGATAAGTCAACTGAACCTTTGGCTGACTTTAATCAAATAGTTTTTATATTAATAATTGTTATTGCATTAATTTCTGCAGTAGGGATTTATCTAAATATGTACTTGAAATTAGAAAAGAGAAGATCTGAGTTTATTGCATTACTTGGGTGTGGAATTAATTCTTTTAAATTAAGTATGCAAGTATTTTTTGAACAACTTATATTTGTTATAATTGCACTTCCATTTTCATATTTATTTGTTAACTCACTTGTTAAATTAGTAATTGAAATAATAAAAAAATACTATATTGTACTAATTAATGAAATATCAGTAAGTGATGGAGGAGTATATGGGAGTTGGTTAGATTATGTTACGATTGACTCGACTAATATAGTAGATTTTACAAATGCAAATTTACTGAGTGTTATGCTCATATCAGTAGGTATAATTATTATATCGCTTCTTCTATTATGTCTGTTTGAAGTAAATAGAAGGTATAAGAACGTTAAGAAGGTGTAGGTGAGAGTATGATTACTAGAATTTTATTAAATATAACAAAGCATAAAGTATTAAATATACTTTTAATATTTCTACTTATACTATCTTTTGTTGGAATAACTTTCTCAAGTGTTTTTGTCTATAAGACAAGTAAGTTTTTAAATGAAATAGAATCAGCTGAAGATTTTATTGTTATAAGTAGTAGAGAGTTTTCTAAAACAGATACAGAGGCTATTGAAAAGTTAGAAACAAAGGTATATTTTGATTTGTATAAAAGTGTAGAGAGTAATGATAAGGTGAAGACAAAATTAGAATTATTTCCCTTTAACCTTGAAATTAAAGAGTTTCAACTAACACCTGAAGAAAGTGAAAGTGTTGAATTTACGGACTATGTATCAGTAACATATTATGAGACAGAAGCTGAAAATATATTAGAGCTAGAAGATAATTATGATACATCAAAAGTTTATATTAGTGAGAAGGTTGCTGATAAATATGGATATGGTGTTGGAGATAAACTCAACTTAATTGGGTTTAGTAATATTGGATCAATAACAGATGCTTCAAGTATCGATTATTTTCCAGTTAAAGAAGTAGAAATAGGCGGAATTAATCAAATATATGAAAATGCTCCTGAAATGATTGTCTATGTTCCAAGTAATATTCTTATTAATACAGAACCAGAAAATATACATTTAGGATTAGCTAAAATAGTTATAACTGGTACAGAAGAGGAGATTTCAAAAGTATATGAAGAGGTGAAAGAATATTCAAATAGTACGTATATTTATTATTCAAAAGATTTGGAAAGTAAAGAGTTAGAATTTTTTGTAAAAATTAGAAATTTCTTTTTTATAATATGTATTTCAACGCTAATTGTTTTTGCATTTTCAATGTTGTCTTTAAATAATAATATTATGGAAAGAAGAACTGAAGAATTTAGGTTATATAATGTATTTGGTTTAGAGCCGAAAGTGATTGGACTTCAGCTAATTTTAGAGAAGGTTGCGCTGTTAATTATGTCTTTAGTTATTTCAATTCCATTATTTTTATTCCTATTAAGAGTTGGAAATAGTGTTGTTGACAAGCTTGTTGAATATACAGTTAGTAATGAGATGATTTTAGCAAAGATAATGAATGAAACAGGAAGTGAAGAGGTATTAGATACAATATATAATGGAATTTCTTCAATAGAAGTAAGTAGAATATTAATTATAATATTTGGAATAATTGCAATGTTTATTATAATAACAATTATTACAATTGTTCAGTTTGCATTTAGAAGAAGCAGTATTGTTAATCAAAGGAGAGGTGAATAATGTCAGTATTTGAAATTAAAGATTTGAATTTATCGTTTAGAGATGGAGATATTGTGAGACAATTATTTGAAAATGCTAGTGTTAAGTTTGAGAGTGGAAAAGTATATGCAGTAATGGGAAGAAGTGGTAGTGGGAAAAGTAGCTTTATTTCAGTTATTTCTGGATTGATTAAAGCAAACAACGTTTGCATAGAATATGATGGTAAACGTGTTGATGACAACATGTTAAAGTTTAGAAAAGAAAATATTTCCATGGTATTTCAAGATTACAATTTAATTGATTATTTGAGCCCAATTCAAAATATTCACGTAGCAAGCACTGCTCAGCTTAAAACAAAGCTTGAGAAGAATTTCATTCAATACTTGCTTGATTTAGTAGGGATAAATATAATGAATGCAAAAAAGCCAGTAAGTAAGCTTTCTGGTGGAGAAAAACAGCGTGTTGCAATTGCTAGAGCTCTTTCTATTGATTGTCCAATTTTACTTGCAGATGAGCCTACGGGAAACTTAGATGTTGAAAATGAAGTATCAGTTATGAAGCTATTTAATAAAATTGCAAAAGAATCAAATAAAATTGTTATAATAGTTACACACTCAAACGATGTTGCAAAAGAGTGTGATGTTGTGTATAGATTAGAGGATGGTGGTTTTAGAAATGTCACTTTATGATGATTATAAAAAAAGTGAAAACCCAGTTGATAATGAATCTTCAGATGTAGTCTTAAATCAAGAAGTTTACGGTATTGTAAAAGATCCAATTTATAAAAGAAAAGAGTTCTACATATTGTTGAGCACAATTCTTGCAATAGCTACAGTGATAGGGCTTCTTGTTTACACACCTAAGTTCGAAATGGAAAATTTACTTGGAAAAAATGAAGAATATGCTAAAACATATAGTGAAAACTATAATTTAAAACTTTCTGTAACAAAAGAATTTAATGATGAATATAGCAAGGATCAGATTTATGAGCAATCATTAAAAGCAAAGAAAAGTTACAAAGAAGGTGGAGTTTTGGAAGTTAAAATTTCAAATGGTCCTGATTATGATAAAGTTGTATCATTTCCTGAATTTGAGAGCATGACATATGATGAAGCTCTTGAATGGAAGGAAGAAAATTTTGCTAAGGGTGCAAAAATTGTTGAAGAGTACAGTGATTCTTATGAAGCTGGAAAATATATTAAGGATGATTTAGATGATAGTAAGAAAAGTAATTTTAAGAGAAATACAGAAGTTACTGTAACGTATTCAAAAGGAGAATCTGCAACTGGAGATGTTGTTAAAGTTGAAGATTTTGAAGGAAAAACAACTGCTGAAGTAGCTAATTGGGCATACAAGAATAATATTACTTTAAATGTGTCAGAAATTTTTGATAAATATTTAGCACCTAATGTAGTTATAGAACAAAGTGTTAAAGCAGGAGAAGAAATCGTAAAGGGTTCAGAATTTAATATTACGATTTGTGTTGGAGAAGGAGTAGTAGTTCCTAATTTTTATGGACTTAGCAAAGCAGATGCACTTACTGCGGCTTCTACATCAAAAGTCACAGTAACTGAAACTAGCGTTTACAATGCTAGTGTACCTTCGGGAGCTTTGATTAGTCAAAGTATAGGTGGAGGAAATAGAATAAAAGAAACTGATTCTGTTGCTCTTGTGTATTCACTTGGACAAGTGCCAATTAATAATTATGTTGGTGCAAACTATATAGATGTTGTTACTGCAATAAATAGTTTAAATGAATCAGGAGCTAATATTACTATTAACATTGGTGCTTATGTCAACAATCCTGAAGGACTTCCTAGTGGAAGTGTTGCAAGTCAAACATACCCAAATAAATATGTTGCACCAGGAACAACAATTACATTGAATCTATATCGATAAAAGTAGAATAATATTAATAATTTTTTGAGTCGAGTAAACTCATATAATGATCTATTTAATTAATGATACTTGATAACTATTATAGTCATATATAGTTAATTTGTGTTATAATAATAAAAAGTCAGGAGAGATGTTTTATGAGTTTAGCAATTATAATAAAAAATATGAGTAAAAGCTTTAAATTACATTCAGATAAACCAAGAACTTTAAAGGAAAGGTTTGTTTTTAGTAAAAATTCTAAGGTAGATAGTAGAGAAGTATTAAAAAATATTAATATCGAAATAAAGCATGGAGAAACAGTTGCGTTAATTGGTGTTAATGGTAGTGGAAAATCAACATTATTGAAATTGATGACTAAAATTATCTATCCTAATAAAGGAAGTTTAGAAACATATGGAAAACTTACATCACTTCTAGAATTGGGAGCGGGATTTCATCCTGATTTTACAGGGCGTGAAAATATTTATTTTAATGCTTCAATATTTGGGTTAACTAGAGATGAAATTGAAGGTAGAGTTGAGGATATTATAAACTTTTCAGAACTTGGTGAATATATTGATAGTCCAGTGAGAACATACTCTTCCGGAATGTATATGCGCCTTGCTTTTTCAATTGCTATAAATGTTGATGCAGAGATTCTTTTATTAGATGAGATTCTAGCAGTTGGAGATCAGCATTTTCAAGATAAATGTTTAGCTAAAATTTCAGAACTTGGCAATAGTGGAAAAACTATTGTCATTGTTTCACATGATATGAATGCAATGAAGAATTTATGTGAGCGTGGAATTTGGATATACGAAGGTGAGGTTCGCGAAGATGGTGAAATCAATTTTGTAGCAGATGAATATTTGAAAGTGTGTGGATAGGAGATTATATGCTATTATTTAAAGAACTATATCAATATAGAGAGCTTTTAAAAAGTAATATTAAAAAGGAAATTAGAGGGAAATACAAAGGATCATTTTTAGGAGTACTATGGTCATTTGTTAGCCCTTTATTAATGGTTTTAGTATATTCATTTATCTTCCCTTTATTAATGGGAACTCCAGATGATTATGTTGTATATTTAGTTACTGGTATTTTACCATGGACTTTTTTTGCAGGCTGTGTTTCTTCTGGTACGATTACTGTTATTTTAAATGCAAATCTAATTAAAAAAGTCTATTTTCCAAGAGAAGTTTTACCGATTTCCGTTGTGCTTAGTGGTGCAATAAATTTTGTTATTTCCTGTATTGTTATTTTTATTTTTTTATTAACAAGTGGTATTGGGTTAAGTGGTAACTTAGTTTATTTTCCACTTATTTTGTTAATTCAAGTTATGTTTTCATTGGGAGTTACTTTCATTCTAGCCGCAATAAATGTATATATTAGAGATATAGAGTACATTATGAATTTCATAATACTTTTATTAATGTATCTAACACCTATTTTATGGGAAGTTAATATGATAACTACTAAAGCTCCACAATTTAAAGAATATGTAAAATATTTATTTATAAATCCAATGGCAGGGATTATAGATAGCTATCACCAGATTTTCTATTACAAATCAGCACCAAATTCTAATATATTATTATATACATTAGTTATTAGTGTTGTTTTAATGATTGTGGGATATTTTACATATCGAAAACTAGAAAAAGGGTTTGCTGAAGAGTTATAATGGTGATTGTATGAAAAATTGCGTTTTAGTTTTAAATTATAATAGTTATAAAGAAACAAAACTATTTGTTGAAAAAATAAAACAATATAATTGTATTGATTTTATTGTTGTTGTAGATAATAATTCTTCAGATAATTCATTTAAAAACTTAAAGAAGTGTGAAAGTGAAAAAATACATGTGATAAACTCAGGAAAAAATAGGGGATATAGTTATGGAAATAATTATGGTTTTAATTACTTAAAAGAGTTACTAAATTTTGATTTTAATTTAGTTGTATCTAATCCAGATGTTGAAATTGAAGAAGAAGCATTAAAAAAATTGTTTAATTGTATAAATAATAGTAATATTGGTATTGTGAGCCCTGTAATTGTTGAGGGTGATAGATTAAATAGAGGTTGGAAAGTTCCAAAGGTATATCAAGATATCTTACTTAATATACCATTTGTAAATAAACTGTTTTTTAAAAATATTTTAAACTATTCTAATTATAAATATCAAGGTGATTTAACAAAAGTAGAGAGTGTTTCAGGAAGTATATTTGGTATGCGTGCTGAAGTGTTAAGTCAAGTGGGAATGTTTGATGAACACGTTTTTTTATATTATGAGGAGAATATATTAGCAAAAAAACTTGAAAATATTAATAAAGATGTATGTGTTTTAAATGATGTAAGAGCGATACACCATCATTCTGTAACAATTGATAAAAATTATTCAAGCTATAAAAAGTTAAAGGTTTTGAAGGAAAGTCAGTTGTATTTTCATCAAAATTATTCAAAGACAAATAGAGTGGCATTGAGAATCTTAAAATGTTCAACTATACTACTTTTAAAGCTTTATAAAATTAGATACGGAGATGATAGTAGTGAATAAGGTGTTCAGATTGGTAAAATATTTTGTTAAGGGAGTAGTTTTAGCTTGGAAAGAGTTTAGATTTATAATACCTAGAAAACTTTGGAAATCATACTTTAAACATACAATTTTTAAATTAAAATACGGAAATCAAAGTCATTTATTCTATGATCCTAGTAATGAAAATGAATATAATAAATGGCTTGCTGAAAACGAGAAGTTTGATGATAAAGTTTGTAATGGGGAAAATTTTACTATAGTTATTTTTAGTGATAATAATTTCAAAAATAGAGATAAAATAGAAGAAAGTTTATTGAAGCAAACTTATCAAGATTTTGAAGTGAAATACGCAAATGAAATTGATAATATAGATAGTGAGTATATTTTATTTGTGAATAGTGATGATGTCTTATCAAAGATTTGTTTAAACGAAATTGCAAAAGTTAATGCAGATATTATTTATTTTGATGAAGATAAATTAAAAAATGACAAAAGAATATGTCCTAAATTTAAACCAGACTTTAGTCCTGATACTTTACTAGGTAAAAATTATATTGGAAATTGCTTTGCAATTAAAACAGATTTATGTGATATAAATGAAATTAATAATAATAGTTTATATGATTTGATTATTAGAAAAAGTGAAGAGAAAGTTAATATTTTTCACATCTCAAAAATTCTTGTTCATAAATATTCTAATAATATTGTCTCAAATAATTTAGAAATTATAGAAAATGCTTTAGATAGAAGAGGGAAAAAAGGAAATGCAATTGACATAGAGGATGGTATTATCATTGATTATCATAATGAAAATGAGCTCGTTTCAATAATAATTCCAACGAGAGATGGTAGTGATATTTTGAGTGTGTGTTTAAAGTCAATATATGAGAAAACTACGTATAAAAACTATGAAATAATAGTAGTAGATAATGG
>JBKEBI010000063.1:0-8235 GCA_047973085.1 Bacilli bacterium
ACATTAATTATTAGTAATAATTAATGATTTATAGTATAATGTGAAAAGGGGAGTGAGTTTTATGTTATGGATATTGACAGTATTTATTGCTATTTTTACGACTGTGGTTGAAGTGTTTACAATTGTTTTTATGCTTACAGGACTTTCGCATAAAAAAAGTAAGTTCCAAGTTATTTCAATGCTTACAAGTACAGGATTTACGACAAAAGAGAGCGAGATAATTATGCTAGATCCTGTTAGAAGAAGATATGCTCAAATTTTAATTGTCTTTGGGTATTGCGCTAGTGTAACAATTGTTTCAATGCTTGTTTCTTCTATTACCACAAAGAATACTTGGTATGAATATTTTATTGCCTTAGCAATTACAGTTGTGTTTGTTTCAATTGTTAACAATAAAAAGATAAGAAGAAAAATTGATCCTAAGATTCATAAGTTTGGTGCTAAGATTTTATATGGGAAGAATGAAAATTATTTAACTATATTGGAAACTTTAAATGAAAAAGTTGTTGGTAAAGTTAAATTAAATAATCTTCCTAAAGAACTTGATAATAAAACTATGGAAGAGATGAATCTGAGTAATAAATATGAAATACAAATTTTAGCTATTGAGCGTGACAACAAAGTTTTAAGGCATGTTACAAAAGATGATTATTTAAAATTAGGTGATTTAATTTTAGTTTATGGTGGGAAAAATAGTATTAGTTCCACATTGAATGTTACAAATAGTAGTAGTAAATAATATTTTAGAGTAATAAAAAAGAATAATCTAAGTGTACTTAGATTACTCTTTTTTTTTAATATCCTAATATTTGTGCAATATTACCAATTATTAGTCCAATATAATTTCCTAGTACATATCCTAGTGTTCCAACTAGCATTACTGGAGCAATAAGTGCAGTCCATCCTTTTGAAATAGCAATTGCAGCAGCAGTTGTTGGCCCACCAATATTTGCATTTGAAGCAACTATACTTTCTTCTAACGTAAATTTAAATAGTTTTGCTCCAACGAAAGTTAAAAGCATATTAAATATTACCATAATAAGTGCAAATACTAATAGTATAGGAGCATTTTTTACTATCTCAGGGATTGAAGCAGGAATACCAATTACAACAAAGAATGTATAAATTAGAAATGTTCCTATTTCATTAGAACCTTTAATTTGCTCAAACTTTTTAGAAAAAATTGTTGCTAAAGCTAATGTAAAAGTTGTAATAATTAAATATTTATTTCCTAAAAATTCTGCTATAATTTTAACAACTACATTATCAGAAATAACATTAGCAGCAATAAAATCAGATAGAGTTTGAGAGAAAGCTACTATTGAAAATGCAATAGCAAATACAAGTGCTATATCTTTAAGAGAAATTTCTTTTCTTCCCCAAAAGCTTGCTGCCTGAGTTTCTCCATCTTTTTTTACAGTTCCTTTCTCAACTTCATCAATATAAGGATGCTTAAATATTTTTCTCATTAAAGGTAGAGAAGCAAATGAAATCAATACAAAGAAATATAAAACCATTAGTAAATTATCTGCTACTACTGCAGCACTAGCAAGTGCTGTACCAGTTACGTTATATGATTCTGCCATTGCAGCAAAGTTAACGCTCCCACCTGTATAAGATCCAGCCATCATTGCTACAAGTCCTTCAACATTATTTCCAACAACAGGATTGTTAGTTAAAACTTCTCCAAGTACAAGCACAGCAACAATACCACCAATAAGTGTACCTAGTGCACTTATAAGGTAAATAATAAGCAATCTTCCACTTTCTCTCCATATTTTGACAATATTTGCTCTAAATAAAAGCATTGGTATGGCAAGAGGAACTACATATCCCCAAACCATGTCCTCAGCTGCACTTCCAATTGGAATAATTTTAAGATTTGATAAGAGCATTGCTCCGAGTAAAGCAAGTACTGCTCCTGTAACTTTACTTGCCCATTCATATTTTTGTTCCAAAATAATACTTAGCGCTGCGATAACTGTAATAATCGCAAGCATTACACTTATATTATCAGATGATACAAGTGTGCCTTCCCATAATCCAAACATAATTTCCTCCTCTATAATATTTCTTTCATTACTCTAAAGAAATTTTTATATGCTATTTTTTCAATTTCTTCATTTGTATAGTTATGATTTTTCATATATTCAATTAAATTCCCAATATCTTTATGATTTTGTAAGTCATTCATAAATTCAATACCTTCTGTAAAAGGACTAAACTCTACAAGATAATCCATAAAATCAAAACCAAAGCAAATATGATCTACTCCAACAAGGTTTTTAATATAGTTCATATGCTTCATCATTCCTTCAACATTATATTCTTCTTTTTTATCTGCAACAAATTCTACAAAACTATTCATACCGATTACACCATTTGTTTTAGCAATTTTTAATATTAATTCATCAGTAAGATTTCTTTTATTATCTACAAGCTTTCTAACATTAGAATGGCTTGCAATAACAGGCTTTGAGGATAAATCTAGAATTTGTAATGAACTTTTATCACTTAAATGGCTTATATCAATAATAATTCCAAGAGCATTCATTATTTTTACTGCTTTGATTCCTTCTTCGCTAAGACCATTATCTACTAAGCATGTATTACTTGAGGCGAATTTATTACCTCCATTCCATGTTAGAGAAATCAATCTTGCTCCATACTGATACATCATGTAGATATCATTAGCTTTATTTAAGTAATCAATTCCTTCAAGCCCAATGATAAATTGTACTTTATCGCTATTTAAATCAAAATCATTGTATGAGCGAATTATTTTTAAGTAATTAGAAGTTAGTACTTCTTTAATACCGTAAGAAAACATATCCATAATAAATTCAGTATTTTTATCAGCTGAATCTTCTAACCAAAAGTTAAATACACCAAATTTAACATCTCCTTGTTTAAATTTACTTAAATGATAATTCTCAAATATATTGGTTTCTCCATTTTTTAAAGCCATAAAAAAATGAGAAAATAAATCTCCATGTGCGTCAAATACTTTCATTTTTTTCACCTCCCAACTTTCTTGATCCTTTAAATGTATTGTATCATAAAATATATTGATAAAGTATAAAAAAATCAAAATCACTGTTTAAATGATTTTGATTTTTATTGTTTAGGATTAAAACATATTCCTTCTACTATTATGTCAATAAAATGATCAATTCTTTCAATATTATACCTTTTGCTGTTATCTTGTTTAACTAAAATTCTAGCTAAATATGAATGAAATGATTGCTCTGCAATTTCTATTAATTCATTAATTTCAAATGAAACATGATAATCTTCCACAACTTCTTCCAAGATTTCTTTTAGGTAGTGATTCCTTGTTTTAAAGCCTTTAATAACACGGTCATATCTGTAGTAGGCATTTGAATCCTTATCTAAATGGTTGTAGTAAACATCAAATCCTGTAATAAAATTAAAAAGAGAATCATATTTTTCATTAATTATTTTTGCAATTCCTTTCATTATAATTCTAAGTCTAGTTTTAGAATCTAAGTTCTTATTTGCAAGATTTAGTGTTTCTGCAATTTTCATATACTGTTGACTAAGTTCATTCATACAAACATATGCACAATCAACAACTAAATCTTCTTTAGTAGGATAATAATCGTATAGAGTGCGTCTTTCTATATTAATTTCATTTGCAATTTCTTTGATAGTCAAATTATTAATACCTATTTTAATTAAATTAGGAGAAATCTCTTCTAGTATTTTTTTCCTACGTTCATTTTTTACTCTACTCTCATCGTAATAATTGTATAAATATTCTTTCATTCACAAATGCTCCTTTTATTTAAGCCCTAAAATAAATTCTATAAGCTTTTCCTCTGATTGTTTGCTAATATAGTATTTGCCAGTAATTTCATCTTTTTTAATATTTATTTTTGTTTCGACACTATCATCGTTCTTAGTGTTTTTAAAAGTAGTTTTTAAAGAATTTATAATCTCTAATCTATACTCTTCACTTGCAATATCACTTGTAACATTTTCTTTTAATTCTGTGATTAACAACTCATAGGAGTCTGATATATATACTTTTACAGTGGCAGTATTATTTTTCTCGTTTGCGTCAATTAGTACAATTCTTACAACCTTCTCTCTAAATTGATTAACAACTTGATTAAGTTCATCTATCTCATCTTCATTGAAATCTATAGTATAAATTGTTGCTCTAGATAATAATGTAGTATATAGTTTTTGATTTAGTTGACTGTTGTAGGTATCTACTGTTATTGCAGTATATTTTGCGTATTGTGTATTTTCTTTTAATGTAAAAGCATCGATATACATTTTAGAAAATTTATGTACATTTATTATACTACAACCAGTTAAAATTATTGCTGTAATTAATAGTAAATTAGTTAACTTTAACATCTTTTGCATTAGTTTCATCAAATCCTTCATCTAAATCTTTTTGAATAATATTTTTTATATAGTCTGATAATTCACTTGTTGACATATGCTCGTATTCTTCAAAAGCTATAGCTTTATTAATTATTGCTTTTATTTTTTTGTTTTGTATTGCGTTATAATTTTCAAAAAATGTTATTGGTACAATTTTACACTTACTTTTTAAAGCCATTTTAAATGTTCCACTCTTAAACTCACCAAGTGTACCATCAACTCTTCTAGTTCCTTCTGGATAAACTCCAACATTGTATCCATTTTGAAGCTTTTTTGTTAACTCTCTAATCGATTTAACTTGACTCTTAATATCATCTCTATCAATTAAAATTCCACCAAGTGCTTCAATATAATATCCTATGTTAAAATACTTTCTAAATTCTTCTTTTGCAATAAAAGCAAGTTGTCTTTGTAGTATAACAAAGAAAGCATAGATATCATAGGAAGATTGATGATTTGCAACATACATTACTCCTTGTTCACTAGGAATATTTTCCATCCCGACAGCCTGTATTTTTACACCTGTATCTTTAAAGATTTGATATGCTATTTTTGTAGTAACAACTACATCATTTTCTAAATTTTCACCTAGTTTTTTTTTGTATTTCGAAGTTGAATAATACATCCTAACATACGCTAGACCCAGTCTTAAACTTACCATAAGCTATCTCCTTTCATACACACAAAAATCAAGTTCTTCAACTTTGTTGCTTGAAATTTTTTTATAGTTATCAAAATTAATTTCAGGGAAGAAAGCGTCACCATCAAACTCATTATCTATGTGTGTAATATATAACTTATTGCAGTGTGGTAGCATCTGTTCGTAGATGCTCATTCCACCTGCAATAAAAACTTCTTCGCTACAATTTTTATAGTTTTCTATAATATCATCAAGGTTGTCAAAGTAGATTACATTATCGAATTCTTTATTAATTGGATAATGTGATACTACTAAGTTATCTCTATTTGGAAAGGGTTTATTTAAGCAATCTAAAATTGAATCAAAAGTGTTTGCACCCATTACAACTTTATGATTTGTAGTAATGCTTTTAAAATATTTTAAATCTTCTGGGTAATGCCATGGCATAGCATTGTCTTTACCAATTACACGATTATTATCAAATGCAACAATCAAACTAAGCATTAAACTGCCACCTTTCCTTTAATCATTTCATGACTTTCATAACCAACTAATTCAAAGTCTTCATATTTAAAATCAAAAATAGACTTTACATTTGGGTTAATTTTCATTGTAGGTAGTTTGTATGGTTCTCTAGAACATTGCAAGTTTATTTGATCTACATGATTTGAATAAATATGTGCATCCCCAATTGTATGAACAAAATCTCCATATTCTAATCCACATACATTTGCAAGCATCATTGTAAACAATGCATATGAACTAATATTGAAAGGTACTCCCAAAAATACATCAGCACTTCTTTGATATAATTGACAACTTAATTTATTATTTACTACATAGAATTGAATGAATGAGTGGCATGGTGGAAGAGCCATTTGATCAATTTGAGCTGGATTCCATGCGCTTAAAATATGTCTTCTTGAATCAGGATTATTTTTTAGTCCTTCTACAAGTAATTTAACTTGATCAACGCCACTATCATTGAAGTTTCTCCATTGCTTACCATATACTGGTCCAAGGTCTCCATATTTTTTTGCGAATTCATTATCTGCTTTTACAAATTCTACAAATTCCTTCATTGATTCACCATTATAATCATCACTATCTTTAAATTTTTTATACGGCCAATCATTCCAAATGCTTACTCCATTATCAACTAAATATTTAATGTTTGTATCTCCATCTATAAACCATAGAAGTTCATGAATAACTGATTTTAAATGAACTTTTTTAGTGGTTACTATAGGAAAACCTTCATTTAAATTAAATCTCATCTGGTACCCAAAAGTAGAAATTGTACCTGTACCTGTACGATCTGATTTTTCAATTCCCTTATCCATTACGTGTTTACATAAATCTAAATATTGTTTCATATAAAAACCTCCCTTTTTGTTATTATATACTATTTATTATTTAAATTAAATAAATGTTTTTCTTTTCACAAATTCATGCCACTTCTTTTAAATATTCTTTATATAACCATTTACCTAAATCACTATGATACTTTATTTTACAACCATTGATTTTTCTATCAAATATTGTGTAGTCTAAGTTACAATCTTTGTATATTTTTCTGGCGTATAGGTAACAAGAACAGCGCTTCCAGCCTAAGTCACTGCTCGCATAGGCTTTGCAGGTCTCATTAATGTATTCAGTAGCAATTTTATTATTTCCTAAGCGATAGTGAGAAATAGCCATAAATAATTTTATTAAAATTCCACCACTAATATACTTAGAACTCTCATTAACAATCTTTTCACCACGTTTTAAGTCTTTTAATGCTCGTTTGTAATCATGAGTAATGATATGAGCTTCACCCAGATAAGCATAGCATGCTACAAGGTTTGTTTCAGCTAACTCTTTAGATAATTTATTTGATAAATCAATTGCCTCATTTAAAGCAAAAATAGCTTTATGGTATTCTCTTTTTAAAATATAATTATATCCTTGAATTCTTTTTGTAATAGGATTTTTATCAATATCAAAAATCAAATTTATTTTTGATAAATATTCGTCAATAGTTTTATAATCACCAGTATTTAGTGCATGATAAATCATAATGTAATATGCTTTAATTAACTCATTTTCATCATTAGTAGCAGTGCATAATTCAATGTGTTTTAAAATATTTTCCTCTACATTATTTGTTTCTCCAATTATTATATCGTATCGATTTTTTAATGTATAGAAATCAATAAGAATTTTATTGTTAGTTTTTAAGATAACATTTTCATTAAATATCTGCTCAAGTTCATTTAGTTCTTCTTTTAATTTGTTAATTGTTACATGCTCATCAGTAATAAAATCAAATTTATCAGTATGAGGAAATACACTGTGAGTGTAGCTAGAAACAAGTGATAAGTATTTTATTTTATATTGAGTTTTTTTAACAATATTGTTGGCTTTTAGATAATGAAAATATATTTCATAAACTTTAATCAAATTGTCATTTTTTAAATTTCTTTCTATTTCTTCAGCTATAATTAAATGAAATTGTTGTTTTTCTAGTTCACTTAAATTGTTGTAGATATATTCTTTTAAAATTGAGTGCTTAAAATATACTTTTTGTCTATCATCGACATCTCTAATTTCTAAAATATTTAATTTCTGAATTTTTTTAATAACACTATTGTCTACAAGGAATATTTTAAAAATATTTTCTAAATAAACACTTCCATTAAAACAACTAACATACTTTAGTATCATTTCTTCTACATCACTTAAGCAATTAAATACTTCAGCAAGGTAATCTCTACTAAGTGATAGAGTATTAGAGTATATCAAATTGTTAATCATAATCTCAATATAGAAGGGATTACCTTTAGTTAATTCATAAATCTTTTCACAATAAGATATATAATTTGGATGATAAAATTCTAAGTATTTATAAACATCATCAAAACTCCAGTTAGAAATAATAAATTGTTTTACATAACCGCTTATATCAATTTCACGCTTACTTGTAGTGTTATAAGTCATTACAAATGATAAATTTGAATTTTTATTTTCAATAAGTTTATTAATTAATTCAAGACTACCTTCATCAATATATTCTATATCTTCTACAATAATTAAATATTTATTTGTTAATTCTTCTTCTAAAATTTTTATTAATAACTCTGTCATTGGTAAATAATATAGATTAATAAGATTGTTTTCATCTTGAAATGCTT
>JBKEBI010000004.1:0-5239 GCA_047973085.1 Bacilli bacterium
TTGTATATTATAACACATTTTTTTGAATAATAAAAAGAATTCATACAAATATGAATATATAAAGTAGTAAATACAAAAAAGAAACTTCAAAATTTGAAATTTCTTACTACAGTGCAATAAGTGCAATATGAAAATATAAAGTTGCACCATCTTTACTTTCTATATTAATATTCCCATGATATTTATTCACAATACTATTAACAATTGAAAGCCCTATACCATATCCTCCTGTTTGACTATTTCTTGATTCATCCAAGCGATAGAACCTCTCCATAAGGATATTATAATTTTTAATTTCTAAATTATCAGCCTGATTTGAAAACTCAATTTTAATTTTACTTGCTTTTTTTCTTACATCCAAATTAATCTGGTTCTTTCCATACTTCAAAGCATTTTCAAACAGAATAGAAAATATTTTCTTTATATCTTCTTCATCTCCATCATACTTCAAATTATGTTCAATATTAGAAATTATCATAATCTGTTTCTCATCAGCAATATCTCTAAATTCATTCACAACATTGTTTACAATATCGCTAAAATTAAATTGACTATTACTTGGTTTGACTATTTCTTCTTCTAATTTAACTAAAGAAACCAACCCATTAATCAATTCTGATAACCTTGAAGTTTGACCAATAATATTTTTAGTCCACTTCGACTTACTATCTTGCATTTCAATCACTTCTGCACTTGACCTAATTATTGCAAGAGGAGTTTTTAGCTCATGGCTAGCATCAGTGATAAATTGTTTCTGCTTTTCATAATTTTCTACAATTGGAGCCACTGCTTTTTTAGAGAATATAACAAGTACGATAAGACACGCTAAAATACCAAAAACACTATATAAAATACTAGTTCTTAAAGTATTATTAAAATGACTTAATTCCTTAGAATTATCAAGAAAAACAACGATTTTGCCATAATCTTTTTCAACAACCATATATCTAAAATCTTCATAATATCCCTTTTCAACATCAAGATCTATATCTTCTAATATATTTTCTACTTCTGCTTGGTCTAAATTAAAAAGACTTTGGTCTAGTTTTGCTTCTATTAATTCATTATCATCAGTTAATTTAAAAGCAAAAAAAACATTAAAAAATTGAATCTCTTCTGATTCGCTTTCTGAATGTATTTGACTGCTTTGAGTAAATTCACCATCATTTTCAATCATTACTTTCAAAAATATATCTGAATCATTAATTATATTTAAATAATTTGAAATAGAAACAAACGAAACTAAAGACACTAAAACAAGTGTAATTGCACTTATGGCATATATTACAAACTTTATTCTTAATTTTTTAGCCATCTTATCACCTACAATTCATATTAACTGTTTATTAAATCTCTTATTGTATCCATATTTAAATCTGTTGAAGCTAAATCGTCCGCACACTTTTTTAATTCCTCAATAATTAAATCTCTTTTTTCTCCATCTTTTTTATACATCATTTGATGTTCTAAACTCGCCCATGAATCCTGAGAAATTGTTCTAATTTGAAACTCCGCAAAAATACCATTGATTTCAATTATCATATGATAGCTTCTATATCCATTAGGTTTCGGATTTTTTATAAAATCTTTTATATTTACAACATGAAAATTTTTATTAACACTATCAGCAAGATTATATACATCTGATAAAAATGGGCAAACAATTCTAATCCCAACTATGTCTTTTAACTGAGCAAAAGCTTGGTCTAGATTTTCACTATATCCCTTTTTTTTAAGTTTTTTTATTACACTACTTGGCTGTTTTATTCTTATTTTATAGTGCTCAAATTTTGTATCATCAACTTCTTCTCTTTGAATATAATCAGTAAGTTGTGCTTTTGTTTGAAGTAAAATATCCATTTTATCTTTATAAAAATCTTTCATTATTCCTCCTCAAACACTAACATACATTTATCTTCTTCACACACAATATAAACATTACTATCAAGCATGGCAAGCTTCTTAACTAGATAACTTACATATACATCAACAATACTATTATCTGATTGATTTTTCCAAACTTTCTCAAAAATTCTTTGTTTAGAAATAAAATTATTTAATTTTAAAGCAAGCATTTCTAAAAGTTGAAACTCTACCTTTGATAAATTTATAGTTGCTATTTCTGTCTGCACATGACAATTAAAACGATCTAGTGAAATATTACCTACTTTTATAACTTTATTTTCAATCTTATCTCTTCTAAACACTGTATTAATTCTTGCTAGTAACTCTCTAGCATCAAATGGCTTTGCAAGATAATCATCAGCTCCCTTTTCAAGTCCTTCAATCTTATCTTCTGTTTGTTCTTTAGCACTTAGAATTAAAACATACACATTACTACCAGATTCTCTAATACAGTGAAGTACACCAAGCCCATCAAGCTTTGGCATCATTATATCTAAAATAATTACATCATAACTGTTTTTTGAAAAGTATTCTAAAGCTTCTTCACCATCAAACGCACAATCTACTTCAAAATTATTTATTTTCAAAATTTCTTTTATACTCTCTGATAAAAGTACTTCATCTTCACATAAAAGTATTTTCATAATAACAACTCCTTAAATAAAGGCTATTTTTTAATAATATTTATACTCAAGTCAGTAAGCTGTTCATTACTTACTGTATTTGGTGCATCCATCATCGGGCACCTTGCACTTTGAGTTTTTGGAAATGCAATCACATCTTTAATATTATACGTATTACCAAAAATCATTGAAATTCTATCGATTCCAAAAGCGATTCCTCCATGAGGAGGTGTACCATATTTTAATGCATCAATAAAAAATCCAAATTGATTATAAGCTTCTTCTTCGCTAAACCCAAGTGTTTTAAACATTGTTGATTGAAGATCTTGATTTGCAATTCTAATACTTCCACCACCTACTTCATAGCCATTAATCACAAAATCATATGCACGAGCAAGGCATTTGTGTGGATTTATAGAAAGTAATTCAACATCACTTTTCTTTGGAGAAGTGAATGGATGATGTGCAGCAAAATAACGACCTAATTCCTCATCATACTCAAACAATGGCCAATCAACTACCCAAAGTGGTTTATAGATCTTATCATCAATTATATCAAGTTCTTTAGCTAATTCTATTCTTAAGAATCCTAGTGAATCTGCAACTATTTTTGGAGTTGAAGTTACTATAAAAATAATATCATTTTCAGATAATTCTAGTTGTTTTATAAGTTTTACTTGTTCATCTTCAGTTAAAAATTTACTTATCCCACCAGTAAATTCACCTTCAAGATATTTAAACCAAGCAAGCCCACTAGCTCCATAGTTTTTTGCTTTTTTTTCTAATTTTTCTACTGATTTTCTACTATATTTATCACTACAATTTCTTGCAACAACACATTTAATTGGGTTATTTTCATTAATAGCATTTTTAAATACCATAAATTCAGAATCAGTAAAAATACTAGTAATATCATTTAAATGCATTTCAAAGCGAGTATCAGGTTTATCACTTCCATATTTATTGATTGCTTCTTCATAAGTAATTACTGGAAATTCATTTTCAAATTCAATGTCTAATATATCTTTAAATAAGCGTATAAAAAGTTTATTCGTCAATTCCATAATATCTTCTTCATCTACAAAACTCATTTCAATATCTAATTGAGTAAACTCAGGTTGACGATCTGCTCTTAAGTCTTCATCTCTAAAACATTTTGTAATTTGATAATATCGCTCAATTCCTCCCACCATCAATAACTGCTTATATATTTGCGGTGATTGTGGAAGTGCATAAAATTCTCCTTCATATAAACGTGAAGGAACTAAATAATCTCTTGCACCTTCTGGAGTTGATTTACCAAGCATAGGTGTTTCAATATCGATAAAATCATTTTGATAGAAATAATCACGAATAATATGTGTAATTTGACTTCTTATTTTTAAATATTTTGAAATATTAGGCCTTCTAAGGTCAAGATACCTATACTTCATACGTGTATCTTCAAGTGCATCTGTTTCCTCAGCAATAATCATTGGTGGTGTAAGTGCTGTATTTAATATTTCTAAATATTCCACATTTATTTCAATATCACCAGTTACCATATTTTTGTTTTTGCTTTCACGCTCAAGTACAGTACCTTCAACGTAAATTACAAACTCATTTCTAATCTCATTTGCAATACTATAAAATTTATTATCAGGTCTTATCAATAGTTGCGTAATACCATTTCTATCACGCAAATCAATAAAAAGTAATCCACCTAAATCACGATATTTACTAACCCAACCACGTAATTTTACTTTTTCTCCTACATTTTCAATTGTTAATTCATTGTTATTATGACTAATTTTCATTTTTTCACCTTCTACTTATCTAAAATAATCGTTACTGGACCATCATTTGTAAAATCAATCTTCATATCTGCACCAAACTCACCTGTTTTAGTTGGCACTATTTTATTAAGTTTTCTATTAAACTCATCATACAATTTTGTTGCAGTTTCCGGATTTAATGCATTTATAAATGAAGGACGATTTCCTTTTTCACAATTACCATACAAAGTAAATTGTGAAATTGATAAAATTTCACCACCAATATCTAAAATACTTAAATTCATTTTTTGATTTTCATCTTCAAAAATACGCATATTAGCAACCTTTTTTACATACCAATCTAAATCAACATCCTCATCATTTTGACCAAATCCAATCAGTAGAACAAGTCCTTTATCAATTCTTGACACTTCTTTGTCATTTATAATACATTTTGCATTTTTTGCTCTTTGTATAACTATCTTCATCACTTAATCACCCTCTCTACACCTAAAACACCTTTTACTTTCTTGATATTATCAACCAATCTTCTAAAATCATCCTTATTTTTAACAAGAATAGTTAAATTTATCGTATGCATACTAAAAGTTGTTTTAGAATTCATTTCTGTAATATTAGAATTTACAGCTCCAAAAACTTTTAAAATATCAGAAATAAGTGATGTGCGATCAGAACATTGTATTTTCAAATATGTTTCATAGAACCCTTTAGTATCATCAACCCAAATAACCTTAATGCTTCTTTCTTCATTTAACCCATTATTTACATTTGGGCAATCACTGCGATGTACTTTTATTACACCAGTTTTAGAAATAAATCCAACTATATCATCACCAGGTATCGGCTTACAGCAATTTGCTAAATCAAGTGGTAAATTATCAACTCCTGGTACAATTACACCTTTTTCAGATTTATAATTTTTCTTTAATATCCAAT
>JBKEBI010000024.1:0-33214 GCA_047973085.1 Bacilli bacterium
AAATAACCACTTATCGTTTCAAATAGTACTACATCATCAATGATTCTCAACTCATTATTCATAAAAACCTCCTTTTGATAATTATACTATGATTTTATATGTAGATAACATAATTTAACACTTATTTAACATTCAAATATGATATAATATTTAGGGAGGTAATGATGTGAAAAAAATTTTAGTTGTTGGAGCTACAAATATTGATATTGTAGCTAAAAGTTATAATCCATTAAAATTATATGAGAAAAATCCTGGACAATCACTTTTTTCTTATGGAGGTGTCGCACGTAATATCTGTGAAAATCTAGCAAGGTTAAATTTAAAATTAGATTTTATGACAATTATTGGAGAAGATGAAATAGGGAAAAATGCAGTATCATTTCTAAGCGATTTAAATGTAAATGTTTTATATAAAAAATCAAAATTACCTACAAGTACATTCATTTCTATACTAAATTCTGAATCAGATAATTATATTTCAATTAGTAGTATGGATATAGTAGATGAATTAGATGAAGAATATTTGAACTGCTATGATTTTAAGGATACTGATTTAATTGTTAGTGATGCAAATAGTACTAAAGTTGCAAAATTTCTTGCAAAGCAAAATAAAAAATTATTTATTGATGCTACAAGTGATGCAAAAGTAAAGCATATAAAAGAAATTTTAAATAGTATTAACTACTTAAAATGTACTAAAACAGAAATGCAAAAAATATTTAAAACAGATGATATTATGGAAGTCATTAATAAATATCCTAATATGACGATTATTATAACAAACAAGGATCACCCTGTCATATTCAATGATAAAACTAAAATTATTACTAAGAATGTTGAGTCTGTTAATGTTGTAAATGCCATTGGTGCTGGTGATAGCTTTAGTGCAGGTATAATATATGGATTAATTAATGAGTATAATATTGAAAAATGTGTAGAAATTGCTATAAAAATTTCAGCACACTCTATACAACAAAGTGAAACTGTAAGTAGAAAATTAAATAGAAAACTGATAGGAGAATAAGATGAATAAGTTATTAGAAATTAATAAAGAAGTTGAAGCTGCATTAGAAAATAATATTCCAGTTGTTGCTCTTGAGTCAACTATTATCTCACATGGTATGCCATATCCTCAAAATGTAGAGATGGCAAAAAAATGTGAAGAAATAATTAGAAAAAATGGAGCTATTCCTGCTACTATTTGTATTATGAATGGAAAGTTAAAAATAGGTTTAACTGATCAAGAATTAGAAACACTTGCAACTGCAAAAAATGTTATTAAAACAAGTAGAAAAGACTTAGCATATGTAATCAGTAAAAATCTTATTGGAGCTACTACGGTAGCTACTACAATGTATTTGGCTGAACTTGCAAAAATTGAGATATTTGCAACTGGTGGAATTGGTGGAGTACATCGTGGAGCAGAAATTTCTATGGATATTTCAGCTGATCTTGAAGAATTATCAAAAACTAATGTAGCAGTTGTATGTGCAGGAATAAAATCAATTTTAGACTTAGCAAAAACACTTGAATACTTAGAAACAAAAGGTGTTGAAGTAATAGGCCATAAAACTGATATTTTACCAGAATTCTATACTACAGGAAGAAATTTCAAAGTTGATTATAGATTAGATAATGCACTTGAAATAGCAAATTTTTTAAAAGCCAAAAAAGACTTAAATCTTAAAAGTGGTTGCGTCATTGCAAACCCTATTCCAGAAAAATATGCTATGGATTATGATACAATTAATAGTGCTATTGATAAAGCAATAACTGAAATGGAAGAAAACAATATTTTTGGATATGAATCAACTCCTTTCTTACTTGGTAAAATTAAAGATATTACTGGAGGAAAATCTCTAGAAAGTAATATTCAACTTGTATATAATAATGCAGAACTTGCAGCAAAAATTGCTGTTGAATTAAAAAAATAATTTGTAAACAACTCTCATTTAAAAACTTCCAATCATAGTTATAACTACTATTGGAAGTTTTGAATATACTTGAATACAGATTTAAATATATTTCACACCATAACTAAGGAATATAAAATAAAAAGTACTTTTATAAATAGTATTAAACTACTATCTTTTATTTAAAAAAGGTAATTGACTATATAAATCTAATTTTTCATATGTCATCATTTTAGAAGAAATATCATGTTTTTTACATGCCTTATGAAATGCTCCCTTTAATTTTTTATAATTAGGAACTGCACATAAGTAATAATCTTTATAACGCTTTTTGTACAATTCAACAATAGAGTCATCAAGCTGACTATAGAAAAAATAACGCTGTCTATCACGCAAGGTAGTAGCAAATGATGCATATACAAAATCAGCTCCTGATTCTTTTGCCTGAAATACAATATTTTCAATATTCTCTATACTATCAGTTAAAAATGGTAAAATAGGCATAATAACTACTCCCGTTTTAATACCTAATGAGGATAAAATTTTCAATGCCTTTAACCTTTCAGAAGGTGCTGGACTATTAGGCTCAATAACTTTTGCTAACTCATCGTCTGTAGTCGTGATTGTAAAAGCTACACAAGCATAATTTTGCTTATTAATTCGTTCAATAATATCAATATCTCTTAAAACTAAATTACTCTTAGTTAAAATAAACAAAGGAAATCGTTGCTCATATATAAGCTCTAAAGCTTGTTTTGTTAATTCATATTTAACTTCAATTGGAATATAGGGATCACTTGTAGCGCCAAATCCAATCGTTTCTTTATATCGCTTTTTAGCCAATTCCTTTCTCAAAAGCTGAATTGCATTAACTTTAACATGAATTTCTTTATCAAAATGATCAATGCCATAACATTCACTTCTACTGTCACAATAAATACATCCATGCATACAACCACGATAGATATTAAAATAATATTTAACACCAAACCACCCTGCTGGATTTTTATTATATATTAGCATTCTTTTCGCTTGAATTTCTTTTATTTTCATAAACACCTCTATATCATTATATCATGTCAAAGTTTTTTTTACTTTATAAACACTTTTAATTAATTTTCAATTTTATAACCTACTCCTCTAATAGAAAATAAACTAACTAAATCTAGTTTTCCTCTAATATTAGAAATATGTACATCAATTGTTCTAGCTTTAACATTACTATACGAAAGCCCCCACAACTTTTCATACAATTCACTTCTTGAAACTACATAATTACTATTCCTTACTAAATATAGTAAAATTTTGTATTCAGTCATTGATAAATTTACAACTTTATCTTCTTTTTTAACAATATGATTAATTGTATCTATCATAACTAAATCACGTTTTATAAATAAAATTCCTTCTCTTTCATTTTCAACAAGCAACTTTTCAACCCTCTTTTTTAAAACCGCTGTAGAAATAGGCTTTTTTATATATTCATCAACATTTAACTCAATACTTTCAAGCTCATCCTTAAAATCATTTGAACTAGATACAACTACTATACGAATATTTTTATTTAACTTTCGTATTATATATAGATAATCTTTTAATGAAAAATGAGAGATATTAAACTTAGTAATTATCAAATTAATCTCATTACTATGGCTTTCTATCATCTTTATAGATTCTATAATATCTGAACTAGTCTCAACTTCATAACCAACATTAGTTAATGTATTTTCCATTACTTTTAAATTTTCTTTGTTGTCATCATAAATTAATATAGACATATTTTCACCTTCTTTTCTAAACATATATTCAATATTATTTAAAATTTTCCTCTTAATTTTTATTACAAATAAAGATTTATAACTCCTACTAGTTTAAATGAGTATATTTTATATACTAAATAATTATTTAAATATAGTGTAAAATTTAAAAGGAATAATCCCAAGTAAACACTTAGAATCATTCCTTTTAAATATTGTTTAATTTTTACAATTACTACACTTAATTAAAAGCTTTAGGTTAGTTTTTTTCAATTTTGTTAAAAATTCTTTGAAAGTATAATGCTAGTTCTGTCTTATTCTTTAAATTAGTTATTTCAAGTACCTTAGAAACGTAATTTCTTACTGTCCCATATTGTAAGTGTGTAATATTGGCTATATCTTTATAGCTATAACCTTCAGATAATAATTTTATAACATCTAAATCTCTAGCTGTTAAATTATTATTACTATTTGATATTGTGAGTATTTGTCTGAAAAACGAGCTAATATATACTCCATTAGACATTGTAGCTAAATAACATGATTCAAATTGACTATCTATCTCATTAACAAGAATGTATGATGCTGCAGTTGTTTTTATATAATTAAAAAAATAATGAGCTATTTCACGTTCAAAAATGTATATTCTTTTAAAGTCTCTATAATTTTTTTCAATCTCAGAAATTTCGGATTTATCTAATTTATTAAAATAAAAACAAAGTACATAATCTTCTTGATACTCATCAATGTTTTCTATAACTGAAACATTTATTACGTTTGTTAAAATCTTCCTTATTTTTTCATTGTTAAATTTCAAAATAATCATTTTATCCCTCCTCACATTACATTATACACTGTTATCATTTTAAATCAAGAGAAAAGAATAAAAAAAATCACTTTTATTTAAAAAACATTAACATCGTTAATGATTTTTAATATTATATATTACTTTTTAAAGAAATTTCAGTAAAATTAAATACACGTAGCCTAATTCCACTAGCGATAAACATTTTTTTAGAAGCAATTGTACTTTCTAATTTTTCGTGTTTATCAAACTCATATACAACCTCTGTAATTCCAGACTGGATTATTGCTTTTGCACATTCATTACAAGGAAAATGTGATACATAAATAGTACAACCATCCAATTTTTGACTGCTATTTAAAATTGCATTTAACTCTGCATGAACAACATAGGCATATTTACTCTCAGAATAGTTATCACTTGGCTCCCAAGGAAATTGATCATCTTCACATCCTCTTGGAAATCCATTGTAACCTATACCTACTATTCTCTTTTTATCGTTCACAATACATGCGCCTACTTTAGTATTAGGATCCTTGCTCCTAAGTCCACTAAGAATTGCAACTCCCATAAAATAATTATCCCATGATATAGCCATTATAATTCTCCTTTACAATTTATATTCAAAGTTTAATTCCTCTAAAACATCTTTAAAGTGTGTAGGTAAATCACATACAAATATCATCTCTTCTTTTGATATAGGATGAATAAAACTCAATCTAAAAGCATGAAGAAGCTGTGTATTTCCTATTGTTTTTCTATATCCATATACTGGATCTCCAACTATTGGGTGATTAATGTATTTCATATGAACTCTAATTTGATGTGTTCTTCCAGTCTCTAACTTACATTTTATTAAACTAAAATCAATAGATTTTTCTAGTACTTCAAAATGTGTCACCGAGTCTTTACTATTTTGATCGCATACACACATTAATTGTCGATTATTTTTATCTCTTCCGATTGGTGCATTAATTGTTCCACTATTATGTTTTATATTACCATGAACCAGTGCAATATATTCTCTAGATACTTCACGATTTTTTATCATTTCTTGTAGCATAACATGAACTGCATTTGTTTTAGCAACCAATAATAACCCAGTAGTATTCTTGTCAATTCTATGAACTATTCCAGGTCTCACTTCATCCAAACTACTTAAACTATCAAAATAATACAATAACCCATTAACAAGTGTCATATCTTTATTTCCAACACCAGGATGAACCACTAAACCAAGAGGTTTATTTATTACAATTAAATTACTATCCTCGTAAACAATTTCAAAATCGACTTTTTGAGGAGTTAAGTCGATCGTATCTTGAATATATTCATACTCTATAACATCACCGTATTGAAGCTGATAACTTGATTTCACAAGTTTTGAATTTACAAATAACGTCTCATTTTTTATCATTTTTTGAACTATACTTCTTGAAAACTCTGTTTCTTCACTCAACCATTTGTCCAAGCGACTACTGCTATTTAATTCATATTTTATTATCTCTTTATTACTCATACTTTTTATCCTTAATTAACGATATAAGTATAAAAACAAACCCAAATACAAGTGACATATCTGCAATATTAAAAATTGGAAAATCATATTTTATAATCGGCACAATTACATCAAAGAAGTCAATGACTGCCCCTAATCTAATTCTATCAATCAAATTCCCAATTGCCCCTGCTAAATACAATGTCAAACCTAATTTTGTAAATAAATCTAATTTAGGGTTCTTAGTAAGGTAGTAAATTATTGCACACACAACTAAAATTGTAATGACAACTAAAAATACTTGATTACCAGCAAATATTCCCCAAGCTGCACCATTATTTAGATGAAATGTGATATTAAAAAAATTATTAATAACTATAATTGACTCTCCTAATTCCATCGTATTATAAATATATATTTTGACTATTTGATCCACTAAAATAATTAGTGATATTATTCCTAGTTCTTTTTTCATAAAATTCTCCTTTAATACCAATATAATTATATCAAAATACTAGAATATAAACAAGAAACGATTAATATAAATTGAAAAATTTTAAAAATATGCTAAAATTAATATGGGTGATGAAAATGATATTAACAAAAGACATAATACAAGAAGGACATAAAACTTTAAGCTTAGTTGCAAAAGAGGTTGAAATTCCTTTATCAGATGAACATAAAAAATTAGGTCAAGATATAATGGAATATATTAAGAATAGTCTAAATGAAACAACTGCAAAAGAACTAAACTTAAGACCTGCTGTTGGACTTGCAGCACCACAGATAAATAAATCTATTAGAATGATGGGAATATTAATTCCGGCAATGGATGAAAGTGAAAAAAATTTTGAGAATTTATTTATTAATCCAAAAATTATTTCACATTCTGAAAAGATGTGCTACCTTTCAACTGGAGAAGGGTGCCTAAGCGTTGATGAAGATACTGTAGGATTTGTTCCAAGATTTCAAAAAATTTCTATAGAAGCATATGATATTAATGGAAAAAAGTTTAGAATGCGTTTAAAAAATTATCCTGCTATAGTTTTCCAGCATGAATTTGATCATTTAGAGGGAATTATCTTTACTCAAAAAATTACTGAAGATGTTTCAAATCTTGAAGCAATTTAAAAAGGGAGTGATTACAAAATTGTAATCCTTCCCTTTTTTATTTACCTATTCTTCTGACTCTTCAATTTTTATACCGTAATGTTCCTTTACTTTTTTTTCAATTTCATGATAAATTTCAATATTTTCTGTCAAATATTTCTTGGAGTTTTCTCTCCCCTGTCCCATTCTTTCTTCATTAAATGAGTACCAAGCACCACTTTTTTTGACAATTCCTATCGCTGAACCTAAATCAAGTAGTTCTCCTTCTTTACTGACACCTTCTCCAAACATAATATCAAATTCTGCAATTTTAAATGGAGGTGCCATCTTATTTTTAACCACCTTAATTTTTGTTCTATTTCCAACAAACTCTCCATCCATTTTTAACTGCTCACTTCTTCTAATATCTAGGCGAACTGAAGAATAAAATTTCAATGCTCTTCCTCCTGGAGTAACTTCAGGATTACCAAACATAACTCCTACTTTCTCTCTAAGTTGATTTATAAATATTGCAGTGGTATTAGATTTATTAATTACTCCACTTAATTTTCTTAGCGCTTGTGACATTAATCTTGCTTGAAGTCCTACATGAGTATCACCCATTTCTCCAGCAATTTCTGCTTGTGGAACAAGGGCTGCTACAGAATCAATTACAATAATATCAATTGCTGCACTACGTACAAGTGCTTCAACAATTTCCAACGCTTGCTCTCCAGTATCAGGTTGACTTAGAATTAACTCATCAATATTTACACCAATAGCTTTAGCATACACAGGATCAAGAGCATGCTCCGCATCAATAAAGGCTGCATTCCCACCTATTTTTTGTACTTCAGCAATAGCTTGAAGTGCCATTGTCGTCTTACCACCTGATTCTGGACCATATATTTCTACTATACGTCCTCTAGGATACCCCCCAACACCAAGAGCAATATCAAGAGCTATTGATCCTGAAGGTACATATTCAACTTCACGGTGTTGATTATCACCCAATTTCATAATTGCACCATCCCCAAAATCTTTTTTTATTTGTGCAAGTGCTAAATCTAATGCTTTTTCATCTCTCATTAATGTATCCTCCTTAATTCTCTTTTACATTATAACATAGAAAACAAACAAATGCAAACATATGTTCGTTTTTGTTTGTTTCTCAATTTATTATTCTGTTCATTCTTTAAAATTCCTACTTTATCTCTTCAAAAATATACTTTTTATTTAAATAATAGTAATCTATTCCTGAAAAGACTGAAAAGAATACTGCAATGTAAATTAAAATAGTTGCAACCGGTATTCCAAAATTTTCAAAAGGAATATTATATAACAGTACCATAGTTATTCCCACCATTTGAAAAACGGTTTTTAGTTTTCCATACTTACTCGCAGCAACTACTTCTCCCTTTGCTGAAACAATCATACGAATTACATCAACAATTGTATCTCTTCCAATAAATATAATCCCTACAATTGGAGAAATAAGTCCACTATAGATAAGAACAATAACAGTAGAATTTACAAGCAACTTATCTGCAATAGGATCTAAGAATTTTCCAAGATCTGTAACTTGATTATACTTTCTAGCAATAAAACCATCAACAAAATCTGTTAAAGAACCCACAACAAAAATTATTGCTGCAATAAAATATTTTATTTCTATATACTGTCCATTAATACTAACACTTGTTGAAATTATATTAGTGAGTAAAACAAATATAATAATTGGAACTAAAATTAACCTTAAAATTGTAAAACTAGTTGCTAAATTAACTTTCATGTAAATCTCCTTTAAATAAAATAATAATCATAAGCCATGTTTTGTTCTCAAAAGAGCGGTAATTATTTATCTACGCATAATGCGTCTTTGTCAAGGTTGTTATTCCCTTTTCAAAGTTCCCCTACCAAAATTTGGGTTTCTCGCTTGCGGGGTTTACCTCGTTTCATATATATATTTCTATATATCTCGTTTCTGTGGCACTTTACAGAATAGTTCATAGTAAACACCTTAGAACATCTCTGCCGTCAAGTAAAAACTTGCCATAGGTTATTTTTTCCCTATGCACAAACACTACATTCATTTCAGAATGTGCGAGCATGGACTTTCCTCTACATAATAAATTATGCAGCAATTACCTCATATTATTTTAAATTATTCGTTACTTTTGTAAACCATTTTCTCTAATTCACTAAGTCTTTTTAGTAAATCTAGGTTTGTTGATTGAGTATTATCATTACTTACATTTGCAATATCACTACGTGTTTGCAGTCTTTGCAATTCTTTTTCTAAGCTCATATTCTTACTACGTTCATCGCTTAATTCTTTTACTAAGCGACCAATTTTATCTTCATATAATTTATAGTCTGAATAAACTGCATCTAAAAAGAAATCAACTTCTGTCATTCTATAACCTTTTGTATCTACTCTAAATTCTTTTTCTAGTATATGTTGCGCATTTAGTAATGGTTTAGTTCTTCCCATAAAATCACCTCTTTTACTTCTTTATTATACATTATTTATTTTTACAAATAAAGTATAGTGTAAAATATTTTATCTTTAAAGTCAAAAATATAGAAAATTAGTCTATTATATAGTATAATTACTTTGATTGGAGGTTAGAAGTGAAATATCCAAATAAAATAAAAAAAAAGCGAAATATAAAGAATAATGCAATTTTTAGTTTTAAAAATAAAGGGGATACATTAGAATATGATTTGAACTTAGCAAATCATTACTATATTCAAAATGATATTGCACATATATATAAAAAACCTACCCCAATTAAGATAGTAGATATAAACCCTAAAGAAAGTATAATTACAAAAGCTTTTTTTCAGACTCCATCTACTACTGATTATAATGGGATTTATAAAGGATTGTACATTGACTTTGAGGCAAAAGAAACTTCTTCAAGCACATCATTTGCTTTAAGAAATATCCATGCTCATCAAATTCAACATTTAATTAAAATCAAAGAACATGGAGGTATTGCTTTTCTTATAATACAGTTTATTAAGTTAGATAAAACTTATTTACTACCAATAGAAAGCTTTACAGATTTTATTGAAAATAGTTCTAGAAAATCAATTCCAATTGAATATTTTGAAAAAAACTCATATTTGATAAAATATAATTTTCATCCAAGAATTGATTATTTACAAATAGTGGATGAAATTTACTTTGAAAGGAGTAATAATGTTTAAGAAGAAAAATAATAAAATAAAAAAGAAGAGAACTACAAAAGGTAGATTGTTGCTTACGCTAAAAGTTGTATTAATAGTAATTCTTGTAGGAACAATAGTTGTAGGAGTTACAGGTACAATTATTGCTTCTCAAGTAATATCAAATTTATCAAAGAAAGAAGCTGGTACACTTCAACTTGATGAGCAAAGTGTTATATATGATAAAGACGGAAATTTAATTGCAACTGTTGGACAACAAAGAAAAAATCTTGAATACGAAGAAATACCTGAAGTATTTGTAGAAGCACTTCTAGCAATAGAAGATGCACGTTTCTTTGCTCATGATGGTGTCGATAGACCTAGATTTTTAAAAGCTACTTTACAGCTTGGTCAATCTGGAGGTGGTTCAACACTTACTATGCAAGTTTCAAAAAATCAATTTACACGTAAAGAAAACATTACAGAACCTGTAAAAGTTAAAATAGAAAGAAAAATTCAAGATTTATATGTTTCAACACAGTATATTGAAAAAACATATACAAAGGAAGAAATTTTAACTTTTTATGCAAACTCACTTTATTTAGGTAACTATTCATATGGGCTTGCTGCTGCTGCAAATAATTATTTTCAAAAAGAGCCAGCAGACTTAAATTTAGCAGAAGCATCTTTTATAGCTGGACTATTTAGGGCTCCCAACTCTTATGATCCAACAGTAAAAGGTACTGCTGATGCAGAAGTAAGAAGAAATACTGTATTAGATTTAATGGTTAGACATGGATATATTACAAAAGAGCAAGCAGAAGCTACTAAATCAATCCCACTTGCAAGTTATTTAAATACAACAACATTATTCAACTCAACAAAGATAGAATATACTGACTATATAAATGCAGCTATTAATGAGGTAAAGGAAAAAACAGGATTGAATCCATATAAAGAAAGTATGCAAATTTATACAAATATGGATCCAGTTGTACAAGACCACTTGTTTACAATAAAAAATAAAGATTATTACTATAATGATAAAGTACTAGTTGCTTCTACCATTATTGACAATAGCAATGGAACTATAGCAGGAATTTTATCTGGTAGAGAAACCGACGAGGTTGGATTAAACTATGCAACTGCATTACAACAACCTGGATCAACTGCAAAACCTCTTCTTGATTATGCCCCTTGCTTTGAACAAGGAAACTGTACATCAACTAATGAAACAATTGCTGATGAACCATATAATTATTCTAATGGAACATCTCTTAAAAACTGGGATGGGAAATTCCTTGGAACAATGACACTACAAAAAGCACTGAGTGAATCGAGAAATATTCCAGCATTAAAAATATTTCAAAGAAATGATCCACAACAAACAATAGCAATGGCTAAAAGTATGGGACTCAACCTAGGAATTGACCCTACAAATGGTGATTTTTATGAAGCACATGCAATTGGAGGATATACAGGAGAAAGTACTGTTTCTCTAGCTGGTGGCTATAGCGCTTTTGCAAGAGGTGGAATTTACTCAGAGCCTACTACTGTTGGTAAAGTTGTTCTTGATTATGGAAAGCCTGAAGCTGAAGAAATAGATTTAACTCCAACAACAAGTAGAGTAATGAAAACTACAACAGCAGATGCAATAAACCAAATGCTAATTTCTACCTCAACTGGCTACTTTGATGAAATTGATGGTTATGGAGTAAATTTTGCTCTAAAAACTGGAACATCAAACTGGGATCATGATAGAATGGCAGAAGTAGGATTGTATGGCTATGACAGTAGAGATAACTGGATTGCTGTGTATTCACCACAGTATACAACTTCATTATGGTATGGATATGATCGACTTGATGAAGAGTATGTAGCTAATGGGTGGTACATGAAAGGTTATGCTGAAATTAATATTAAATATTCAGTAGGTAGAGACATTGCTCTTGGCCCACATCAGCCACGTGAATGGGTACAGTTTCCAAATTGGGGTACTGCCAATACAGCAAAAATCACTAAAGAAGTAGCAAAAAATGGTGATGAAGATGGTGATGGTATTGTCAATGCAAAAGATGAATGTGATGATACTCCTGCTGGAGATAAAGTTGATGAAAAAGGATGTACTGTAGTAGAAGAACCTACAGAAGAAACAACTAAACCTGAAACAACTGAACCTGAAATAAAAGATTCTGATAATGATGGAGTAGATGATACAAAAGATAAATGTCCAAACACTGCTGCAAATACAACAGTTGATGAAGAAGGATGTGAAATTAAAGATGATACTACTGCAAGAAACTCACAAAGTAATAAAATATTATTTAATAATTATAAAGTATTATCTAACTTTAGTTTAGAAAAGTATAAGTTAATATAATAAAAGCATGGATCCTATTTTGGTTCCATGCTTTTATAGTACCTGCAATATTTTTTTAATTTACATCCACTACATTGTGGAGATTGTGCCTTACATATATATCTTCCAAAATGAATAAATTGGTGATGTAATTTAATCCATTTTTCTTTTGGAAATTTTTTCATCAATTTTTGCTCTACTTTTAACACTGAATCACTCATATATGCTAATTTAAGGCGTTTTGAGACACGTTCTACATGAGTATCAACTGCAATAGCTGGCACCATAAAAAACTCTGCTAACACCACATTAGCTGTTTTTCTACCTACTCCTGGTAATTCAACTAATTTTTCATATGAATTAGGAACTATTCCATTATAATCTTCAAATATTATTTTTATTAACTTAAAAACATTTTTAGACTTATTTCTGTAAAGACCTAGCCTTTTAATATATTCTTCTATATCACCCACTTCTAATTTATATAACTCACTAATAGTCGGACAGTCTTCATATAAAACTTCAGTAACTTTATTAACTGATTTATCTGTTGTTTGTGCAGATAATACTACTGCTATTAGTAATTGTATATCATTTTCATAATTTAATTCACACTCAACATCTGGTAAAATCTCATCAAAATAATTAATAATAGCATTGACTTTATCATTCATTAACACCTCCTAAAGTTTCATCAAAAACTTTTATTCCTTTTTTTAATAATTCTGCTGTAAATATACCATTTCCCGGTACTAATTTACCTGAAAATGCTCCATCATAAACATAATTAACTCCACAAGTAGGGCTTTTAGACTTTAAAATAGCCATATCTATGTCTAAATCATATATTTGTTCAACTGCAAGAGCAACCCCTTTTCTATATAGCTCATCCACATCTTTTCCATTACAATCAATAATTTTATTATTGCATATTTCCACTGAATCTCTTGGAGTAGATAATCCACATAGTATTTCAGGACATACGGTAATAATATTTTTTCCTTCTAAAAATTTTAAAACATTACTATTCATTGCACTAGTTCCATCATATCTACACTTTTTTCCTAACAAACATGAACTTACAATTACATACATACTACTCCTCTAACCAGTTATACTTCATACTTAAGGGGGTAACTTCTTCACTTGCACTTTTGTTTTCAAGTATTTTTTCAATATAATTTATATTTCTAACATTATTTATAGCAGCAATACCAAAAGCATCTAAAATATCACTATACTCATACTTATTTACCGATATCCATTTACTAATAGTTTCGACTTCTTTACTTGATAAACTCTTTCCAAAACAATGTTCAAGTTCTGCAAAGATATTTATACTATCAATCTCTTCTTTTTCAACAAATAATTTTCCACTATCTATAATTTCAACATGTTTACCATCAACATTGCTCAAAGTTACCGATAGAAGATTACTTTGAAAAAGTGGAGAAAGCTCTTTAGTAACGGCTTCAGGATTAAGCTCCATTATTTGCATAATTTTATCATAATCAATTCTAAAAATAGCATCTGTATCTATACATATAAGTAAAATTATTAATTGTCTTTCAGTGAGTCCTATTTTTTTATATTTTTCAATTAAAAATCTTTTTTTATCAATATATTTTACACTCATACAATCCTCCTGTAAAAAAAAAGAGCAACAGCCCTTCCTTTATTTACCTTTTACAACACTCTTTAATCTTGAACCAACTTTAAATGCTGGTAATTTAGTTGCAGGAACTTGAATAGTCTCTCCAGTTCTAGGATTTCTAGAAGTTCTAGCTCCTCTTTCTCTAACCTCAAAACTACCGAACCCTACAAATGTAACACTATCTCCTCTACCTAAAGCGTCAGATACAGTATCTAAAAAAGCATCAACAAATTCAGCAGATTCTACTTTACTTTTTCCTGTTTTTGAAGCTAATGCTTCAACAAATTCTTTTTTATTCATAATAATTTTACCTCCTATTTTTCTATTACATTGGTATTATACAACAATTTACAATATAAAACAATAAATTTTAAAAATTTCTTAATTTTTAAAACTATTAACTATTAATTTAAATAAGTCTCCTCTTTGCTCAAAGTTATCAAACTCATCCCAACTTGCACACGCTGGAGAAAATAACACAACACTTCCAGCAATTGATTTATCATGAGCACCTATTATTGCATCCTGTAAATCAACACATACAATACATTCAATTTTAAAACTATCCATTACTTCCTTAATTCTTTCCTTAGTTTCTCCATAACAAAATACACGAGTCACATAATTTAAATGCGGAAGTAATTCTTTAAAATCTTGCCCTCTTTCTAAGCCTCCTAAAATCAAAGAAGTATTTATATTAAATGATTCAAGCGCAACCTTACAAGATTTAATATTTGTTGATTTAGAGTCATTATAGTACTTAACATCATTAATTATCCTAACAAATTCCATGCGATGATTTACACCTCTAAATTCACTGAGTACAGCCTTTATACTATCGTCATCTATCCCGTAACGTTTTACCGCTAATATAGCACACATGATATTCTCGTAGTTGTGCTTTCCAACTAGGGCAATATCAGAAATATTAAATTTAGAATTATCACAAATAATTTCATCATTATATAAATATGCTCCGTCAACCTTCTCAGCAATTGAAAAATATTTCTTTTGTGAAATTATGTTATATGTCCAATTTAAACTTTCTTCACAGTTACCATTAATTATCGCTAAATGATTTTTATTCATATTATTAAATAAAGATTTTTTTGTTTTATAGTACGTCTCAATATTATCAAAAAATTCCATATGAGCTTCAGATAAATTTGTCAAAACTGCCACTTCAGCATTAAACTTTTCACAATCATTTAATTGTTGAGCTGAAATTTCTACTACAAATATTGTGTTTGTAGTATATACATCATAGTAGTTACTAATTGGATTTCCAATATTACCTACTAAATAAGTATCTTTCCCAGCCTTTTTTAACATTTCATATATTAATGTAGACGTTGTCGTTTTACCATTTGTTCCAGTAATAGCAATATATTTAGCATCACTCATGCAATTATAAGCAACCTCAATTTCTGTAGTTATTGGAATCTCCATCACATTTGCCTGTCTAACATATATATGATTTAATGGAATTCCTGGATTTTTAACAATCATATCATAATCATTATCTAATAAATCTACAGGATGTTCGCCAAGTATTAATTTAACTCCTATACTTTCAAGTTCACTTATAATACTTTCATCTTGTTCTTCATTAATATCATTAATTGTAATATTAGCACCCATTTTAACAAGTAATTTAGCAACCGAATATCCACTTCTTGCTAAACCTAGAATCAAAATATTTTTTTCTCTATACATTATAATAACACCCCAAACCATAAACCTAATAGTCCAAGCAATAAACCTAACACCCAAAACATTCTAACTATTTGTTGTTCTGTCCATCCTAGCAATTCAAAATGGTGGTGTAGTGGCGACATCAAAAATACTCTTCTCTTTGTTGTTTTGTACGATATTACTTGTAGAACAACACTTAATATTTCAATTATAAAAACTCCACCTACGATAAATAGTGTAACATCATGATTAGTAAGTATTGCAACAATTGCAAGAGCTGCCCCTAAGGCAAGTGATCCAGTATCACCCATAAATACTTTAGCTGGATGAACATTATAGAACATAAAACCTAGCAATCCTCCTACTAGACTAAAACAAAAAATTGCCAAATCATTTAATCCATCCACATACATTGACATTCTTCCAGCTATTAGTCCAAAAACTATAAAGGCAATTACACTAAGCCCTGAACTAAGACCATCAAGCCCGTCCGTGATATTTACAGCATTTGAAAATCCAACTATCATAACAAGAATATACACTACATAAAATCTTCCTAAATCTATCTCAATATTTAAAGTATTTATTACAACCTTGTTTTGATAATTCAAATCCAGTTTACTATACAAAAAATATACTATTCCTGCAATAAGAAACTGTAATATCAATTTTTCTTTTGCACTTAATCCTTTACTTGTTTTTCTTTTAATATTTAAAAAATCATCCAAAAACCCAATAATTGCAAAACCTATAAATATAACTAAAACTATTCCAATATAATAACTATACTGTATTTTCCATACAAAACCTATCAGTACAATAGTTATAATTGTAGAAAAAATAAACATTATTCCACCCATTGTAGGGATTCCATTTTTTGCTAAATGGCTTTGTGGCCCATCATCTCTAACAGTTTGTCCAAATTTTAATGTTTTAAGCTCATTTATTAAAAAATGACCTAAAACTAAACTTAAAACAAAACTCAGTAACATAGAAATTATTATATGTTGCGTTTCTATCATTTCCATCACCTTGCTTCCCACACCTTATTATACTACAAATAGCAAATTTTGTCATATATTATTTTAATTCAATAGTAACTTCTTTTACACCATTAAGAGAAGCTCCAATTTCAATGCTTTGAGCACTAACATTCCCAACTCCAGTTTTTTTAATTTCTATTCCATAAAACGACATTATAATTGCCGCATCACGATAACTTTTACCTACTAAATTAGGCATAGTTATTTCACCATCAGTAAATAAATATATTCTAGAATATGACTGAAGAGCAGTTTGAACTGGGGGATATTGTCCAACAACATTACTTCCATCTCCTAAAATTATCACCTCATTATTTGACAAATTATGAATTTGTGACTTAGCCTCTTCCACGTTCATATCAATATACTCTCCCATATATGCTGTTTCAGACTTAACTTTTTCTTTACCAGAATCAACAGAAATATCCATAATTTCACCAACATTGGGAATAACATCTCTCATTAACTTAATTAATGATGTAGAAGCCCCTTGCTCAGGTTGTTTAACAATTCCATATACTATAATTTCAGGATCTTCATATGGCATCATCCCTGTAAATGAAAAAGTATAGTTGTTTGCACCAGTTAAATAATTTCCATTGTTATCAGCAATTTGTGATGTTCCAGTTTTTCCAAATAATCCATATTCAGGAAATTTATAATTTTCCGACATAGCATTAGGGCCTTCTACGTATAATCTCATCATTTCTTTCATATAGCTTATCGTTTCAGGAGAATAAACATTCTCATTACTTACAGTAGGCTCAGCTTGTTCTACAATATTTCCCTTAGAATCAACAACTTTTTCAACAATGTAGGGTTGCATAGTGCTACCATTAGTTCCAAAAACTGTTAATGCTTGAATCATTTGAATAGGAGTAATAGAAATACCTTGCCCAAACGAAGCAGTTACAGTATCAATGTCGTACTCAAGTTCTGTATCTCCTCTTACCTCTCCAGGCAAATCAAAATTAGTTAATTTTCCAAACCCTAACTCATTATGGTAACTATGTAATTTCTCTTTTCCTAGTTTTTCATAACCTATTATGGCAGAGCCTGTATTTGATGAATACATATACCCTGTTTCAAGATTAATTGTACCCCATCCTATTTTATTCCAATCATAAATCGTTTTATCATGCACTGTATATCCACTTGTATTATACCTATAATTAGGGTCATACACCCCTTCTTCAATTGCTGAAGCATACGTAAAAGTTTTCATTGTAGAACCAGGTTCTATTGTCATTTCATGTAAAGGATTAGTATATGATACCATATCTTTCTCATTGGGGTTAAATGATGGAGTTGAAGTAACTCCCAATATCTCCCCTGTTTTGGCCGAAGCTACCACCACCAACGCAACCTCAGGCTTATATTCTTCATTAATTTTTGAAATAGCATTTTCTAAAACTAATTGTATGTCTTTATCGATAGTTAAATATACATCACTTCCATCTACTGGTTCTATAATCTTTTCTGCTGTATTAGGAATTCTTGTCCCATTTGCATCAGCAATGTACTCGTGTAATCCATCTTTTCCTTGTAACATTTCATTAAAACTACGTTCCACACCAAGTTCTCCAACCAATCCTTCCTTATGATCTTCAGAAGCTTCATAATATTTAGCATAACCAACTTGATACGATGCAAAATCCCCATACGGATAACTTCTAGATTCTTTTTCTTCAAATTCAATTCCTGGAAGATTATATTCTTCAATTTGAACTTTTTGATTCACTGAAATATTTGAACTTTTAGTTCCTAAATATGTTTGAGTAAGACCAGATGTTATTGCAGTATTTAATATTTCTTCTAAATTTGATTTATCTTCTCCTACGATACTTCCAATAACTGATGATGTTTGTTCCACATCTGAAACATGAGCTTGAACTGGAGATGTCGCTGAGCGTTTAGGATCAACATACGCAATTATCCTATACGTATAAACAGACTCTGCAAGGACATTTCCCTGAGAGTCTAAAATACTACCTCTTTTACTAGAAAGAACATCTTTCTTTTCTTTTATATTTGTTTCAAGGCTTTTTAAATCATAACCGTCTACATACTCAGAAGTAGATACAATAAAAAGTCTGTATATCAATAATGAAAAAATTAAAAAAGGAATAATTATAATAAATATAAATCTACTATTTTTCATACTACTCGTCTTCTTGTAAATCTAAAATATTTGGAAGTGAAGTAACTAAACCATTTTCATCAGCAAATACTTCTATTTTTTCACGTGTAAGACTTTCATTTTTTTGCATTTCTAAGTATGAATTATTTGCAGATAATTCTTCTAATTTTGACTGGTTTTCTTCAAACTCTAAATTTAAAATTGATAATTGAGTTTGCATCACTAAAATACCGACTACACAAACTAGAAATCCTACTACTATGTACCCTTTTAATACTGATTCAATAAATTTTAAATTATTCGCTTTCATACTCCCTCACCTTCTCAACAACTCTAAGCTGTGCTGATTTTGATCTTTTATTTTCCATTAATTCTTTTTCATTTGGCTTAATATTTTTTCTTGAAACTTTCTTTAAAACTGGCTTATATTTATCTAATACTACAGGTATATCCTTTGGATAATCCATATTAATTAATGTATTAAAATATGCTTTTGCAATCATATCTTCTAATGATTGAAAACTAATCAAACAAATTCTCCCACCAACATTTAACATATTCACTGCATCAGTAAGTGATGCACTTAATACATCTAGTTCTTTATTAACTTCAATTCTAAGTGCTTGAAAAGTTTTTTTAGCGGGATGACCTTTTTTTCTCAGCTCTTTTTGTGGTAAACTATTTTTTATTATCTCAACTAACTGAAAAGTTGTCGAGATTTCTTCTTCACTACGAAATTTACATATATTTTTTGCAATTAAACGAGAAAATTTTTCGCCACCATATCTATAAATAACATTAGCAAGCTCATCACAGCTATAATTGTTTACTATTTCTTTTGCAGTAACTGCATTGCTTAAATCCATTCTCATATCCAAATCTGCATCAAATCTATAACTAAAACCACGAGTATTAGAATCAAACTGTAATGATGATACACCTAAATCATAAATAATTCCGTCAATCTTATTAACTCCCAATTTATTAAGTTCACTTTTTAAATTTACAAAATTACTTTTTATAATTGTAAAATTACTAAAATTATTATTTAACCTACTTGAAGCTAACTCTATAGCCTGTTCATCTTGATCAAAACAATATAACCATCCATTAGGAATTAATTTTAAAATTGCCTCACTGTGTCCACCCATTCCAAGTGTCGCATCTACATAAATACCATCTGACTTTATATTAAGCATTTCAATACTTTCATTTAATAAAACGCTATAGTGTATATTATTCATTAAAATTCACATCACTCTCAAAAATATCTTCAGCAATATCACTAAAATCATCAACATTATCATCAATGAATGAATTCCATTCTGATTCTGACCATATCTCTAGTCTTTCATTTACTCCAACAATTACACATTCTTTTTCAAGTAAAGCATAATTTACAAGTGAACTTGAGATATTTACTCTTCCCTGTTTATCTATTTCACATTCTATTGCTCCTGATAAAAAGAAGCGTTGAAAATCACGATTTTTCTTCTTGGTAAACGGTAATGCACGAATGATTTTAACCAATTTTTCCCACTCATTTAAAGTATAGACAAATAAACACTTATCTAAGCCACGAGTAATTATAAAAGTATCATTAAGCGACTCACGAAAACGAGAAGGAATTATTAACCTTCCCTTGGCATCAATATTATGATTATATTCACCCATAAACATAAAATTCACCACTTTCTACCACTTTCAGACACTTTTTAACCACTTTCTACCACTATTTTACTATACTTATGAATAAAAGTAAAGTTGAAAAATAAAAAATACTAAAATTAATTAGTATTTAAATATTAACAATATAGCTTGATAAAAGAAATTTCTCTTTAAAATATTCCATCTTCTTTTTTAATACGCTATTTGATTTTTAACATAGAGATATTGAAATATAAATTTTACTTTTTACACAATTAAAAAGTACCAACTTCAAGTCAATTAGATTTAAAATCTAACTTATTGAAATTGGTACTAATAATTTTTATGTTACACAATTTAAATATTACTTGTTCAAATATATAAGCTCAGTCTCTGTTCCCCATGCACCTGTTTGAACTTTAAGTTGTAATTCTTCTGATGAAATAATTTCATCAGAAACATCAAAAACAACATTTCCAGTTAACGATAAATCTGGATTTACATATTCTAAAAAGAAATCTGCATTTTCATTAGCATAAATTCCAGCTGTCGAATCACTTTCATACTTTTTTTCACCATTAATTAAAGTAAAAAATGAACTATCTACCATCAATTCTTCATTACCATTATTTTTAACTGTAACATTGACAATTAAAAAAGTTCCTTTTGCTTCTGCACTAAGATATTGACTTCCAACACTTTTAGATGTTGAAATTGAATTTACTACATATTCAACATCCCCAACTGTAACTATCTCCCCTACATGATATACAGTTCCTTCTTTTTCATTTTCATCACTTTTTTTATCATCTTTTGTGGATTCTTCTTTTTCATTTGAATTTACAGAACTACTTTCATCATCTGAATCTCCTCCAGAAATAGCAACACCTCCCCCAACTAATACCACCAACACAATACACCACACTCTCTTATAAAACGGTTTCTTTTCTTTCATTTATTTTCCTCCTCAATTTTAATTCGTATTTAGTATATAAAAAATTCTACAACAAGTCCTACGCTATTAGTAGAAAGATATATATTTTATTATATTTAAGTATTTTATAATAATAATTACTTTATAAATCTACTTGAAAGGAATGAAAGAAAACATTACGCTATCAGCGTAATGTTTTACATTTTATCTATGATATAATATATTCGAGGTGTTAATATGAAAATTACAGAAGAATTTGAAAATAAAATTAAAAACAGTGAAGAAATAGAAATAGAATATATCGATTCAAAGAAGTTACTTAGGGCAGAGATTTCAAAAACAGATTATAGTATTTCTAACATTAGCTCTTCTCTTGGACTTAATAATTATCTATATGAAATTTTAGACATTAACAACAAAAAAAATATTCTAGAGATTGTATTATTTCAATACTTGTTTATATAAAAACAAATATCGACACAACTCAGAGAATACTTCAAGGATTTGGACACTCAAAATTATATGTAAGGGTGCCTAGAGATAAAATAATTTTTGAAGGAATGTGCAGAAAACTAGATTTATGGGATATTGACAATAATCTTGTTGAAAGTGGATTTGAACCTTTATTTAAATAACATTGCAATAACAATAATAAAAATACCACTATTTATCACTAATCCTGATATTATCAGTTTATATTTTAAAACTTTTCTTTTCTTAACAATTACTCTTATATAGTCAATAATATCAACAATATAGAAGCATGCAATACTGTTATAAACTAAATCTATAAATGAATTTACAGTTTTAAAATTAATAAAAAAGAATATTATATACATAATACTATAAATCATTATCATTTTTTTACTATAAGCTGCTTTGAGTTCATAATTTTTTTCTTTAATATTCTCTTCAAAAGAACTACATTTTAGTTCTTTTTTATTTAATTCCATAATTAACTCTTTATAACTATTATATCTATTTACTGGATCAATTTCAGTACACTTACTTGTGATATTTCTATATTGAAAATGCTCATCAACTTCTTCAATTACTCTTCCCAAACTAAACATATCTGATTTAAATGAGGTACTACTATACCCAAAATGCTCAGGTGAAGCATAGCCTCTTGTTCCAAATAATGTTGTATCTTCTTCTTTTGGATTACTTAATCTACTGACATCAAAATCAATTAAATATATGTCATTATGAGAAACAACAATGTTTTCAGGCTTTAAGTCTTTGTGAACTACATTAATTTTCTTTAATTCTTCTAAAATATTAGCAAGCCTAAAAATAAATTTTGTTAGGGGTTCACCACTCATTTTTCCATGAACTTGAAGATATTCTCTTAGGGTCATTCCATTTATAAATTGATAATAAACTGTTTTTCCATCTATTTTTATAATAGGAGGTACTCCAGAAATTTGATTCAAATCTAAAGTTTTGTAAACATCTACATTTCTAACATCTCTTTTTACACATGCTATTCCATTTACAACTTTAAGCTCCATTCATACCTCCCACTAATATATCAAAAAAATTTTTCTATATGTTCCTTTACTTCTTTAGGATAATAAACATATGTAACACTTTCTTCAGTATTATACCTTGAAATTAAATTACTAACATCATCTAATTCATATAAATTATTTTCATCGCATATTGTAATTGCTTCATCATATACGTAAAAGTTGGTTGACATCGTATCATTTATAAAATAATATCTGTCATCGAAACCATTATCTTTCAGTATATGTTTTATTTCTTCACTGATTGGAGCAATATCTCCCTCAATAAAGTAATCACTAAATTCAAACAAATCTCTATTAATAAAACGAGTACTTAAATCAGATAAGATATAATCCTTTTCTAAGAAAAATTGCTTCATATAATGAATAATAGTAGCATCATCTAGCAAATGAAATTGAGAAAGTGGCATTTCATTCCCAATGCCATTTAAAAGTGAGTAATCAAATTTAAATGTAAAGTTATCTTTTATTAAATCATTATATCTTACCAAAGTATTTTGAAATAATAATTCATAACTTCTCCCATTAGGGTGAAAATATAATTTATCATACATACAAATTCTAGATAATAAATAAATTTCTAATTCTTTAATAGATTTTTTCTTAAAGCAAACTTTATTATCAACAACCTTTGCGATTCTAAAAAGCCTTTCAATGTCAGTTATTCCATATACAACTCCACTATTGTATGCATCTCTCACCAAGTAATCTAAACGATCTGCATCAATTTGACTGCTAATTAAAGAAGTAATTAATTCATTATGATATTTATGAGACAATACATCGCAAATATCATTTATTAGATTTTTGTCATATTTTGTCAAAACTAAATTAATTTCAGTCTGCTCTCTTATAATTCTCATAGTCATATTTTCATGATGGATAGAGCTAATAGTTTCAAAAGCATGCGATAATGGTCCATGCCCTAAATCATGTAAAAGTGCACTACATAGCATTAGAATTCTCTCATAAGTATTAAGCTGTAGTCCTTCAATTGAATCTAACATTCTTCTAGTAATTTCATATACACCTAAACTATGAGTAAATCTTGAATGCTCTGCGGTATGAAAAACCATGCTAGCCCCACCTAAATGTTTTATTCTTCTTAGACGTTGAAACTCCGCTGTGTTAATTAAATCCCAAATGATTTGGTCGTTGACTTTAACATAACCAAGTACACTATCTTTAAAAACTTTTTCTTCATTTAACATAAATTACCTCTTAAGTGTTCTTCAACATTTTCAATAAGTTCTTCCAAACTACTCCCATCAATGAAAACTTCATTAATTGCAACAAAGGGTTTATTACTACCTGGACCACAATATGATTGACATTTTAAATCAAATGTTGCATATGGATATTTTTTTCTCAAAATTTGAATCAAAACTTTGTAATCAAATGTTTTACATTTATTACAAATAGAAAAATGAACTTTCATTATAACGATTGTACAGCCGTAATAATAGATAATTTATATATTTCATCTACATTACATCCCCTACTTAAATCATTAACAGGGGCATTCAAACCAATTAGAAGTGGCCCTATTGCTTCAAAGCCCCCTAAGCGTTGTGCAATTTTATACCCAATATTCCCTGCTTCAAGACTTGGAAAAATAAACGTGTTTGCCTTTCCAGCAACTTTGCTATTTGGAGCTTTTGTTGTTCCAACTGATTCTACAAATGCAGCATCAAATTGTAATTCTCCATCATATTCAAAATCTGTTTTAATTGAATCAAGAATGTCTTTTGCTTTACTAACCTTTTCAACTTCTTCACCACTCGCACTACCCATAGTTGAAAAACTAAGAAGTGCTACCTTTGGATCAATTTCAAAAACTCTTGCCATTGATGCACATCCAATAGCAGTAGCAGCAATATCTTCACTTGTTGGAGAAATATTTATTGCACAGTCTCCCATAATATATCGTTCACTATCTCTAACCATTACAAATGCACTAGAAACTTTTGAAACACCTGGTTGAGTTTTAATAATTTGCAAACTAGGACGAACAGTATCTCCTGTTGAATATGTTGCTCCTCCAACTAAACCATCAACAATTCCCATTTTTACAAGCATCGTTGCAAAATAATTACTCTTCTTCAACCATTCTGCAACTTCTATTTCTGTATTTTTTCCTGCACGTATCTCAACTAGTTTTTTTATCATTTCATTTTTATTATATGAATCCATATCAATTACTTCTACATCACTTAAATCACCATTAAACTTTTTAGCAAGCTTATTTACTTTATCTTTGTTCCCGATAATTACTGGTATTAATATTCCTTCTTTATGAAGCTTATAACATGCCTCCAAAATTCTGATATCTTCACCTTCAGGAAAAACAATTCTTATTCCTTTTCCATCAATTTTTTTCTTCATCAACTCAAACATTATATTTTCTCCTTTATATATTTTTTAGTAAGTTCTACATATGCCATTGTATTTTCAACAAATGGTTTACGCCCTTCTTGATCTAACTCTTTTACAATTTTCATTGGATTCCCAACTGCTAAATGATTAGCAGGAACAATTTTACCAGGAGGAACCACACATCCAGCAGCAATAACTGCTCCTTCTTCAACTACACACTTATCAAGTAAAATAGCTCCCATTCCAATAAGGCAATAATCACCAACAGTTGCACCATGAACAATTGCATTATGACCTATTGTAACGTACTTTCCAATTATAGTTGGCATATTAAAATTTGTATGTATAACACTTGATTCTTGAATATTACTAAATTCACCTACTGTAATATAATCCATATCTCCTCTAAGTGTAACATATGGCCAAATACTAACATTATCACCAATTTTTACATTTCCAATTACAGTGGAATTTTCAAAAATTAAACACTCTCTACCAATAATTGGTTCTTTATTATTAAACTTTTTTATCATTTTATCACCCTATATATATTATAACAAATCAAACATAAATTATAAATAGAAAGTTAGAAGTAAAATATAAAAATTTACTTTGTCATTAAAACAAGATACTTCAATAAATCATTACTATATAGAACACATATTTTAAATAAATAAAAAGATGAAATATTTCACCTTCTTTTAAACAAATTATTCAGTTTCATATATAGATTCTAGTTCATCAAAATAAGTATCTAGGTCATCACTAATATCCTTATATTCCAAATCAGATTCTACATTACCCAAAGCATTTAATTCTTCTGTCTCAACATTATATGTATAATGTTCATACACAATTTCAGCCTCTGCTTCAACAGTACATTCATCAACACTACAGTCTTTGTATACTTCTTTTTCAATTAAAATAGTATTTGATTTATCAGGATAAATACTATAAATATATTTACTATTTTTTGTTGTTGATGTAAGAATAAAACTCACTTGACTATCTTCTTTTGAATAGTCTTTTGAAAAAATAAATACAGATTCATAAGCTTCATTTTCTAAATAACTTAATGTAACTTTATCTCCAGTGTTTTTTATATAAGAATATTTTTCACCATCTGAATTATTAGTATAAAACTTATAATCATTTTCTTCAATAAATTCAGCCAAATCTTCAGCTGTTGTATCATCATTACTCACTTTCTCTAAAACATCTACTCTACCTTTTGATTCTTCATTACTACACCCTACAAGTATAATAGCTAAAAATAGTATAAATACTATTTTGTTTAACTTAAACCCTTTTTTTATCATATTCTTCTCCTTATATATTCATTCTAATTACAATTTTTTAATCAAGTAAATATTTTTAATATAATATTTATCTATTACAATTATATATTAGCATCTACTAGTTTTCAAGTAATTTACTTATATTTTATTATTGAAAATTTAACAATAAAACACTTTTAGTCAAAAGACATAAAGTGTTTTATATATTACTTCATTTTTAATGCTTCTACAGGTGGAATTGAAAGCCCTTTCATTATTGAAATCACACTCGACACAACAGCTAATATTGTACTTCCTAAAATTACAATCACAATTGATAAAGGCTTAATATATAACTCTAAATTTGCACCTAAAACTGAAAAATCAATAACATTATTTGCAACTTCAACTAATGCAAACCCTGAGGCAACACCAATTATTGAGGCAATAACTCCTGCAATTAATCCAATTGCAAAAGCTTCTATTAAAAACATTCTTAAAATATCTTTCTTTTGTGCACCAATAGCACGAAGCACCCCTACTTCTCTCATACGCTCTAAAATACTTACATAACTAAGTACCGCAATCATAATTGCTGCAACAAATACCGAAACTCCCAGTATTATCGAGAAAATATCAAATGTCCCATCAAGTAGAGTTTCCATCATTGATACTTCTTGAAGCTCTCTTAACGAAAACGCCATAAATCCATTTGCCATATTTTCTGAACTTTTAGAATTTATTTGACTAATAACATCATCTGCAGTTCCATCCTTTACTTCTACAATATATGAAACAATATATTCTCCTAAGTCATATACTCCATATTGTTCCATAAATTCATTATGAAAGTAAACTACTCCCTGATTATTTCTAACGCCAGTTGATGATAAAACTCCTACTACTTTGAACTCATTAACTTGATTTTCTTCTTGACTTTGCATTTTAAGATTGATATTAATTGTTTCACCTATTGCACTATTTTTATCAAATCCATATTTTTTTGCTATATCTTCACTAACAACAATTTCATCCTTTGATTTAGGAGCATTTCCACTTAATAAATCCTTCTCTCCAAAAGTTCTAATTTCATTAGGATAAATTGTTCGTTGAGCAATTGCCAATCCATCTGATAAAGTAAACTCTCCTTCATTTTCAGCATTATATGTAGGTAAATTCTCGTATTTAACTATATTTTCATACTGTTCTAAATCTAATAGTTCATTCAAATTTAAAGGTTCAGAACCTGCTTCAAATTCCAATGGTGAAGCTATAATAGTTATTGCATTTTCATTACCATAGTAACGATAAAGGTCATCAAAATAGTTATCAATTGAAGAAGTTACAATATTAATAATTAGTAATGATGCAATTGCAATAGCTGTACCAATTGATAGTAAAATATTATTTTTAAATCTCTTCATAAATGCAGAAGACGAAAGCTTAAACGCCCCAGAAAAACCTAAACTACCTTTTGATTTATTTAATGGAGTTGGAAGTTCTATTTTATCCAAGTGTTCTGAATTATTTTTTGTGTCTTCTATAATATTTCCATCTTGCATCTTTATAATACGCTCACAATAAGAAGCTACCTTCATATCATGTGTAACTATAATAACCTTTTTCCCACTTGCAGCAATTGTTGCAAGTAACTTCATTATTTCTTTTGAAGTTGAACTATCAAGTGCTCCTGTCGGTTCATCAGCCAAAATTAGATCCGGATTATTAGCAAGTGCACGTGCAATAGCTACACGTTGTTTTTGACCTCCTGATAAATACCCAGGTTTTTTTTGTAAGTGATCTTTTAAACCGACAAGCTCAAGTAACTCTTTTGCTCTTTTATAGCGCTCATCTTGCTTATGTCCAGCAATTTCCATCACTATAGCAACATTTTCAAGAACTGATATATCAGAAATTAAATTAAATGACTGAAAGACAAAACCAACATTATCTTTTCGATGTAATGCACGTTTTTTTTCTTTTAAAAACGTTACTTTATTGTTATCATATTCAATAAAACCATTAGTTGGAGTATCAATGGTTGAAATAAGGTTCATAAGTGTTGACTTACCACTACCACTTTCACCAATTATAGCAACCATATTTTCATCATTAATCTCAAAATTTACTTTATTAAGTGCTGTAAAAAAATTCTTTTTAGAAATCTTATATTTTTTTGTTAAATTACTTATTTTTAGCATATTCTACTCCTCTCTTAAAGCATCGATTGGATTCTGCTTTGACGCTTTTTTAGCTGGCAATATTGAAGCAGAAAACATTACAGCAAATACAAGAGATGCAATAATTAACAGCCATTTAAGTGAGAATACAATAGTATTAAAAGTTGGCATATCCAATGCAAAATATAAAATTGCATTGACTAATACTATCATTAAATATGAGCCTATACATGCTAGAATAAACGAAAATATTCCAATCCATATTCCTTCACTAATAAATATTGCAGTAATATTATTTTTCTTTGCACCTATTGCACGAAGCGTACCAATCTCAACTTTACGCTCAAGTGTAGAAATATAAACAATTATATTTACCATAAACATACTAACAATAAGCGATACTGACATTAAAACCAAAAATACATTTCTAATAATCTCTAGCATATACTCAGCAATAATAGCTAAAGATCTATAGTCTTGAGCAGTAACAATATAGTCATTATAAGTATTTGATATTGTACCAGTACGTCCTAATTCATCAACTAAAACTAAAGCATCTTCTTCTGTTTCAAATCCTGCAAAATATCTAGAAACTACAAAACTATATTTATTATCTTCAATATAATCTTTATTTGTCTCTGCTGGAAGAATTAAATCTGTAGTAGTCAAACTTGAATTTCCAAGCGCTAAACTTCCAGTAATTGTAAATTCTGTTTCTTGTCCATCAATACTAACAGTAAACTTAGAACCAATAACCTCTTCTTCTATTACTTTTTCTAATTCGTAGTATTTATCATTCTTATTAACAAAATCAACTTCATTTAAATCCTCACTACTAAATTTATCATTTTTACCTACTAAATCAAGTAAATAAGAAATTCCATAACTTGATCCCGAATAATAAAGTTCACGCTCATTAGTTGGAAAATCTCCATACTTCATTTTAATATCATCAGATGTTAGATAGCTAACCGATCCAAAATAATTAACAGCATCCAAACCATCAGGATTTTCTGGATCTGTTGCAACTAAAATATATTCAGGATAGATATCATCAAAACCTTCATAATCTTTCAAAAGTTCTTTTAAAGCGTCAACTTCTTCATCTAAATTAACTTCTCCAGTTCTAACATTTATTACTCCAGTATTGTTACTTTCCTTTTCAATCAAAACTCCAACATGTTCAGGAACCATGTCATATGTAGAAAAAACTTTTACAACTTCATCTATAGCGCTTTCTGAAATTGAAGTAATTACAAGTGCTCCAGTTATACCTAAACTTACTCCAAGTGATACTAGAAGCGTTCTAAACTTCTTACTAAATAAATTAGTTCTAGCAATTTTAAAAGCTTTTCTAAAACTTAATCTACTATTTTCTTTTTTTGTAGGTAGTTCATTAGCACTGCGATCAACACTTACACTTTCTCCTACTTCTTCTTCAAATTTACCATCTATTAATGTAATAACGCGATTACCATATTTAGCAACTTCTTCACTATGAGTAATTGCAATAACAAGTTTCCCAGAATCAGCAATACTTTTTAATAGTTCTAAAATTTCAATTGTAGTCTGTGAGTCAAGTGCTCCCGTCGGTTCATCTGCCAAAATAATTTCTGGATCATTTGCAAGAGCACGTGCAATCGCCACACGTTGCTTTTGTCCACCACTTAAATTTTTCGCACGCTTTTTTATATGGTCTTTTAACCCAACTTGCTCAAGTAATTTTATAGCTCTATCCTTTGCCTGCTTAGCCCCTACACCAGCAATGTTCATAGGCATCATTACATTTTCAAGAAGAGTCAAATTTTCTAAAAGTTTAAACTCTTGAAAAATAAAACCTATTTTTCTATTTCTATAATAATCCATAGATTTACTCGTAAATTTTGAAATATTTTCATTATTTATTAAAATTTCTCCTGAATCGAATGTATCTAATCCACCAAGAACATTCATAAATGTAGATTTACCACTACCACTTTCACCATATATTGCAATGAACTCTCCATAATTAAAAGAAACATTTAAGTCTTTTAAAACTTTAAATTCATCACTACCTATATAGTATGACTTATTAAGTTTTTTTATTTCAATACTATTCATTTTTTCCTCCTACTTTTGTACATAACAACATTATAACAAATTATCTTGTATTACACAATAGTTAGTTTTATTAATATAAATAGTAATTTTATACATTTTTATTAAATATTAAATTTCTTTATTAAATCGCTTCTTTTTGCATCTTTCAATGCCTTTTTAACAATTTCTCTATTTTTAGGAATTTTATATTGAAGCAAGGCTCTTTGAATTTTTTTTTCATTTTCTGTATCAGCTACATAAACCTTTTGATTTGTTAATGGATTGTATTTTGTGTAGTACATACATGTTGATAATGTTGCAGGCGTGGGATAAAAGTCTTGAACTTGTAAAGGTTGAAAATTTATTTCATGTAAATAATTTGCAAGCATTATAGCAGAATTTATATCACTTCCAGGATGGCTTGACATTAAATATGGAACAACATACTGTTTTTTATTATATCTTCTCGAAAGAGAATAAAACTCACTTACAAAATAATTATACACATTACTAGAAGGTTTCCCCATTAATTTTAAAACCTTTGGATCAATATGCTCAGGAGCAAGTCTAAGTTGCCCTGATATATGATCTTTTACTAATTTTTTTAAAAATGTTTTATCATTATCTAATAGTACATAATCATATCTAATTCCACTTCTAATAAAAACTTTCTTTACTTTTTGAAGTTTCTCAACTTCACATATCATTTCTAAATACTTTTTGTGAGAAACATTTAACTTTTCACATGAAACATCAGAAATACACTTTTTATTTTTACATGGATTTAATTTCTCATGTCTTTTACATGCATTTTCAATAAAATTTGCCGTTGGCCCTCCAATATCATTAATATTTCCTTTAAAGTCAGCAAACTCACAAATTTTTTTTGCTTCATCAACAACACTTTTAACACTTCTTGATGTAACAACCCTTCCTTGATGAAAAGTAATTGCACAAAAATTACAACTTGCAAAACATCCTCTATTGGCGCTTATACTAAACTTTACCTCGTCAATTGCAGAAATATGGCCTATGTCTTTGTAATATGGATGTGCTTCATAGTTAAAAGGTAATTTGAAAATCTCATCTAATTCAATTTCTGTAAGAGGAGTTTGTGGAGGATTTGAAACAATACTGAAGTCTCCATAATTTTCAATCAAACGCACATCTTCTAAACTAAAGGAACTTTCATATTGAATTTTAAAACTATTATTAAATTCCTTTTTGCTTCTAACAATTTCTTTAAATGAAGGTAACACCTTAGCATTAATAATATAATTAGTATTCTTTGTTTTATATAAAGTACCATTAATAAAAGTAATATCAGAAACATTTAAACCACTTTTTAAATAATCAGCAATTTCTATAATAGTTTTCTCACCCATTCCATAAACCAATAAATCAGCTTTAGAATCAATTAAAATTGACTTCCTAATTTTATCATCCCAGTAATCATAATGTGCAAATCTGCGTAAACTTGCTTCAATACCCCCTATTATAATAGGAGACTCCTTAAAAAGCTTCTTAATCATATTAGTATATACAATTGTTGCTCTATTAGGACGTTTATTTATTTCTCCGTTAGGAGTATAAATATCTTTTTTTCTTCTATTTTTATTTACGGAATAGTGATTAACCATAGAATCAATATTTCCTGCTGTTACTAAAAAAGCAAGGTTTGGTTTTCCAAACTTTAAAAAATCTTTATCATTGTTCCAATCAGGCTGAGCAATTATTGCTACCCTATAACCATACTTTTCTAAAACTCTAGCAATTATCGCCACTCCAAAAGAAGGATGATCAATATACGCATCCCCTGATATAATAATGAAATCTACATTATCTCTAACTTCCTCTTTTGTTATTGGAATCCAATTCTTCAAAAAACCACTCCTAACACTACACATTATTATAACCTTTTATTATAAAAAATACAATTAAAAAAAACTTCATAACTTAGTATGAAGTTTCAGACTGTAGACAAAAAGTATTGCTATTTATCCTATGTGGATGAATTCCAATGCTTTTGTTATATTTATATGCATATTTCACTAATATTGCC
>JBKEBI010000029.1:0-2124 GCA_047973085.1 Bacilli bacterium
CGTTCCGCTTTTTATGACTAACATGAAGTTTTGTTTTAAAACTTCTGAAATCTGATTACTGTGTTCTGATAACTCGCCGATAGGCGAGTTTAACGATTTTTTTAGAGGGTTATATCGTATAACGTTATTTTAAAGCTAAGAATGATATTTTGTATCAGTTCATAAAAAGTTAGCAGTTATTTATGATATTATATTTGAAATGGAATAAACAAATTAAGAGGTGCAATTTTGGAAGAATTAATAATTTTAGAAAAAGCTTATGAAATGATTGAATATGGGTATTTGGTTTTGCAACAATTTCCAAAATCTGAAAAATTTGCACTGGCTGTAGACATTAAAAGATGTATGCACACAATTTTAGAACGTATTATAGAGGCTCAAAAGAAATATTATAAGAAAACAACATTACAAGAATTAGATGTTGAAGTTATGAAGTTAAGAGCCTTTGTAAAACTTGGCTATAAATTAGGCTTTATTCCTTTAAAGAAATATGAGATTTGGTCTGCTAAAAATGTTGAAATTGGTAAGATGATTGGTGGTTGGATTAAATCTACACAAAGGTAATAATGGGAATAAATCTATGCCGATTCGTGGTGGCAATTGGGGTAATACGTCCGTTGCTGGCGTGTTCAACTTGAACCTGAACAACGCCCGTTCGATTTCTAATTCGAATGTCGGCTTTCGTTCCGCTTTCGCCTTATTTGCTAGATGTCTTATCCTAAATGGGTACTTCCACGCGTAAGGATAAAGGGATTTATTTCCTTACTAGTTGAAACTAGCAAAAAATTTATTTGATTATGGATATTGTTACTAATTTTATATTTAAAATGAATGCAATAAAACATAATGCTATTATCTGAGGAGTGATTATCATTAAGCCATATAAAAATTTATATGAAAAAATTTATGATTTTGAAATGTTACTAATGGCATTTGACAAAGCTAAACTTGGAAGGCGTTACCAAAATGACGTAATGCAATTTAACTATAACTTAGAGGAAAACTTAATAGACTTACAAAACCATTTAATACATAAAAGTTATGAAGTTGGTAAATATCATGAGTTTTTCGTTTATGATCCTAAAAAACGTTTAATTATGTCATTACCTTTTAAAGATAGAGTGTTACAATGGGCGATTTATATGGTTTTAAATCCAATTTTTTCAAAAGGGTATATTAATGACAGTCACGGGTGCATCAAAGGAAAAGGCATACACTCTGCAGTTCAAAGGCTTAAATATTGGCTAAGGATAGTTAATAAAGATAAAGAAAAATACTATTATTTAAAATTAGACATATCAAAATATTATTATAGAATTGACCACGAAATTTTATTAAATATAATAAAAAGAAAAATTGATGATGATGACTTAATTTGTTTACTCGAAAAAATAATCAAGTCTGAAGAACAACCATTTGGATTGCCAATTGGCAGTACGTTTGATGAAACAGAACAAAGACTATTTGACAGAGGTATTCCGATAGGTAACTTAACAAGTCAAATGTTCGCTAATATTTATTTGAATGAACTTGATCAGTATATAAAGCATACGTTAAAAGTGAAATATTTTATTAGATATATGGACGATATGATAATATTACACCATGATAAAAAGTTGCTGTATGAATATAAAATGCTTATTGAGGAGTTTCTTCAGAATGAGTTAAAGTTAAATCTAAATAATAAGACAGCAATTCGTCCTATAAGTTTAGGTATTGATTTCGTTGGTTATAAAGTATGGCCAACATATATCAAGTTAAGAAAATCATCTGCATTGAAAATGAAACGAAAACTTAAGATAGTACAAAAAGACTATTCAAAAAATAAAATCAGTTTTGAAAGAGCAAATGCAACAGTTCAATCATACTTAGGAATTTTGAAACATTGTAATAGTTATAATTTGAAAAATAAAATTTTCAAGGATTTTGTATTGAAAAAGCAATAATATATATCATAAATTGATATTTTTTATCAAAAAACGTTATTTTACAACAGTTGATAGAATTTTAGTTATTTAAGGTGCTACCATTTCATTAGAAAGGAGTGGTAGTATGATTAAAATACACTTATCTAAACTCATGGGTGAAAAACGAATTACTCAAGCACAGCTATCAAGAAAGACT
>JBKEBI010000068.1:0-10912 GCA_047973085.1 Bacilli bacterium
GGATTTAAATGATTTTTCAAAGACTTGAAATAAATATTGGTAAAGATAATGTTAATATGCTAAGTAATAAAACTGTTTTAATTATCGGTGTTGGTGGAGTAGGAAGCTTTGCATGTGAGGCACTTGTAAGATCTGGTATTGGAAAGGTTATCTTGGTTGATCATGATGTAGTTGATATTACAAATATTAACAGACAAATAATTGCACTTCACTCTACAATTTCTAAAAGTAAAGTTGAAATTATGAAAGATAGAATTAATGATATTAATCCTCAATGTGAGGTAGTTATATTTAAAACATTTTATTCAGATGAATCTAGAGAAAATATCTTTACTTATGATATTGATTTTGTTGTAGATGCATGTGATACAATATCTGCTAAATATGATATAATTAAAACATGTTTATCAAAGTCAATTCCTTTTATCAGTGCTATGGGTGCTGCTAATAAAGTAGACCCAACTAAATTTGAAATAACAACACTTGAAAAAACAAGTTATGATCCACTTGCTAAGGTTTTAAGAAAAAAAGTAAAAGAAAGCAGGCTTAAAGGAAAGATACCCGTTGTTTATTCAAAAGAAAAAAAAGTTAGATTGGATAATAAAATATTTGATGGTGAAACAAGAAAACAAAAATATCCTCCAGGAAGTAATGCATTTACTCCTAGTGTAAGTGGTTTAATATGTGCTTCATTTGTTGTTAATTCACTTATTGCTGGAAAGTACTGGTTTAACTAATCTAACAACATAGTATTTTAGTAAGAAAATAATTTTAAATGCAGGAGGAATTGTTATGAAAAGTATTTATTTTGCAGGAGGGTGTTTCTGGGGAGTTGAGAAGTATTTAGGTATGATAAGTGGTGTGGTTGAAACAGAAGTTGGTTATGCTCAGTCAGATATACTTAATCCAACGTATGCAGATTTATGTGAGGGTAGAAGTAGTGCTAGTGAAGTTGTTCGCGTTAAATATAATGAAAATATTGTAACTTTAAATAAAATTATTGAACTATTTTTTAAAATAATAGATCCTACATCAATTAATAAACAAGGTGCTGATCGTGGTATTCAATACCGTACTGGTATATACTATACTGAAGAGGAGCAAAAAAACATTGCTGTGGAATTCATTGATAGTATTAAAGATAGCTTTGATAAAGAAATAGTAGTAGAAGTAGAAGAATTAAGAAACTATACTGTAGCTGAAGATTATCATCAAAAATATTTAGAAAAGAATATTAATGGGTACTGTCACATTAATTTTGCAAATTTTAGCGAAGAGGATTTTAACTAATGAGAACTGAATTTAAAGAAAAACTTATGATTTTAACTGAAGAAGAAATGGTACTTTTAAAATTTCAACGTGATAGTACAATAAACGCTATTAACCCTGATGAAGTTATTAAAGGAAATGATTTGTATATTGATAATGATATTAAGATTAGAAAATTATCAAGATTTACATATTTTTGTGAACATGAACATGAGTATGTAGAACTAATCTATGGAATAAATGGAACTGTTAAGCATTTTGTAAACAATCAACAGCTTAATTTAAGGGAAGATAATTTTATTATTTTAAATAGTAGTGCACTCCATTGTACAAAGCAAACTGATATTAATGATATGGCTATTAATTTTAATCTTCATATTGATTATGTAAACCGTTTAATTGAAGAATTAAATGATGATAATATAAAAGAATTTATTAGAAATATATGTTTTGGAGACAGAGATTATCTGTTTATTGAAAATCCAAGTGATGATTTTAAAGTATTAATTGAATCACTTGTATATTACCTTGTTAATAATAAGTTTAATATTGTTGAAATAAAAAGTTTTATAGACTTTTCAATTAAAAACTTTTTTGTTAGCTCATATAGAAACTCTACAATAAAGCATATAACTGATGAACATGATATACAACATAAGCTAATTACATATATTAAATCAAATTTTACAGTTGCTAATTTAGAAGAATTTTCTGAAATATGTGGTTATAGTTACTCTGAATGTAGCAAACTTGTAAAAAAGATTATGAACAAAAATTTTAAAGATGTTGTGAGACTTTATCGTCTAGAAATTGCAGCTAAACTTCTTCGAGATTCTGATTATTCAATTACAAAAATTAGTAGATATATAGGATATGAAAACATTAATTATTTTTATAAAATTTTTACTGAAGAATATGGGTGTGCCCCAAGTAAATATCGCAATAATTAACTACAAGTAATGTATGTTACTTGTTTTTTTGTAATAGTTTGTCAATTTAAACATAAATCTTCTACCATATTATTTACAGGTTAGAATAGGAAATATTTATAAATAAATGTTAATATACATTCGTTTTAAATAATAATGGTAAATCTAGAGAATTATTTCATATTATGTTATAATATAGTAGAGTGGTGATGAATATGAAAAGAGTAGCATTAGGAATGAGTGGGGGAGTTGATAGCAGTGTTGCTGCTAAAATTCTAATAGATCAAGGGTATGAAGTTATTGCTGTATTTATGCGCAATTGGGATAGTACTGTTAATAACGAAATGATTGGTATTGATATTGAAGAGGATGATATATGTCCTCAAGAAAAAGATTATTTAGATGCAAAAAAGGTTTGCGAACAATTGAATATTAATTTACATAGATTTGACTTTGTCGATGAATATTGGAACGATGTTTTTATATATTTTTTAGATGAATTAAAAAAAGGAAGAACACCTAATCCAGATTTATTATGTAATAAATATGTTAAGTTTGATGCATTTAAAAAAGCTTGTGAAAGTTTCGATGTTGATTTATATGCATTTGGACATTATGCAATTACTACATTTGATAAAAATGGGGTTCATTTAATTCAAGGTGCTGATAAAAATAAAGATCAAACATATTTTCTGTCGCAAGTAAGTAAAGAACAACTATCAGATGTTATTTTTCCAATTGGACATTTAGAAAAATCTGAAGTTAGAAAAATTGCTAAGGACAATAATCTCTTTACTTCTGATAAGAGTGATAGTACAGGAATTTGTTTTATAGGTGAAAGAAATTTTCCAATATTTTTACAAAATTATTTTAAACCAAAAGAGGGTAATGTAATTGATATTACAACTGGTAAAAAGTTAGGAACGCATTATGGTCTTGTTAATTATACGATTGGACAACGTAGAGGATTAAATGTTGGTGGAGCTAAATCAGCGCTTTACGTATGTGCAAAAAATATTCCAGAAAATATTTTATATGTATGCGATGAGGATAACCGTAGTCAGTTAATTTCTGTAAAATGTAGTGTAAATACGTTAAATTGGATAAACAAGCCTAAAACATCAAAGTTTTCATGTTTTGCGAAGTTTAGATATCGTCAGACACCGCATATTGTTGAAGTTGAAGTTTTAGAAAATGAAATAATTGTAAAATATCCTCAAGGAGTAGAATCTGTAACACCTGGGCAAGCATGTGTGTTATATGTCAATGATGAATGTTTAGGTGGTGGGTTGATTAATAATGTATTTAACAAAAATGATGAAAAAATGGTATATTTAGGAGGGAAATAGATGAGTGATTTAAATATTTTATTATCAGTAATTAATAAATTAAATATTTCAAAAGTGGATTTAGCTAATTATTTAGAAGTTAGTAGGCAAATGGTCTATAATTATTTATCAATGGATAGCTTTGATGATTGGCCAATAAAAAAAAGAATAAAAATTTTAGAGCTATTTGAAGTAAATAATTATGAAGAACTTAAAAATTTAGAAGCTGATACAACTATGTTAAATATCATTCATGGTAAGTTAAAAGATGAAAATAGCATAGAAATATTTGAAGTATATAATAACTTAGATTCAAATTCTCAACAAATGATTAACGATGTAATTAGACTATGTGAAGAGAATGAGACTAAAGAGTATATAGGTATATTTCTAAGTTTAGTTGAACATTCAATGATCTCAAATGATTATTACTATTTATTACAGTATTTAGCCAAGAATTTTAATAGGATAAGTCCAGATGAGTTTAAGCACAATCCTGATACTCAAAAGGCATTTGAGGGAATATTATATTCTGCTTTTAATTTATTTAATTCTAACAAGTACAGTAAAGACAAAACTGCTAGGGTTCATGAACAATTTGTGAAAGAATTAGAGAAAAAGCATAGTATAGATTCGCAGCTTTCTAATACAATTAATATTACTAAAATGCTCGCAAAAAATGAGCTAGGTATTGATTCAATTGATGACTCAAACATTGACGAAGTTTTAAAAAAAATTATTGAAATCCATGGTAGAAAATTATGATAAGCGGGTACAAAGTTACTACTAAAGTGATATTTAGAAATAATAGTGATGAAATCTTAATTCTAAAAAAGGAAAATAACCCGTCACTTACATGGGACTTACCAGGGGGAACATTAGAAACAAATGAACAAATAGCAGAATGTATAATAAGAGAAATAAATGAAGAGTTAGGAATAACAGTTGATTTTAGTGATTTAAAATTATTCAATGTATATGTTGTAAATAGAATAGAAAAAAGAAGTTTGTTAGTTCTTGTCTACACATGTCAAAAACAATTCTCAAATTTTATTTTGTCAGAAGAGCATTCAAAGTATATTTACGCAAATGAAAAAAAAATATTAGACTTAAAAGAGAAATCAGTTATTTTTGATATTTTAGAGGATATTAACAATGATAAAAATAAGTGAAAAAATATTGTATAGATATACAATAGGAGAAGATATTGCTAATGCTGTTGTACATGCTGTTGGAGCACTGCTTGCTTATATTGGGTTAATTTTCTTAGTCTATACAGCATCTACAAAAGGTGAAATCAAAGATGTGATTGCATTCAGTATTTATGGAACAACGTTAATTTTTATGTTTATGATGTCAACGCTTTATCATGCAATTTTTCATGATATGACAAGAAGTATATTTAAGAGGCTTGATCATTGTGCAATTTTTGTTCTAATTACAGGTACATATACTCCAATTGTAGTTTCATTATTAGAAACAAAAGCTGCATATATAACACTAGGAATTTTATGTGTAATAACTATTGCAGGAATAATATTTAAAACAATATTTATTGGAAAGTTTAAAATCTTAAGTACATTACTATACATAGGTATGGGTTGGATGGTAATTTTTCAAATTAAAGACTTACTTGCTGCTCTAAATCCAAATGCAATTATTTTACTTGTAATTGGAGGAGCATTATATACGATTGGTGATATAATATATGCACTCAGTAAATTTAAATAAAATCATTTTATTTGGCATATTTTTGTATTACTTGCTGCAATTGCACAGTATTTGGTTATTGCATTCTATATACTATAAAAGTTTACATAATATATATTATAGGAAGTTAATATAGTTAAATAACAGCACATTTATATAAGTAGATGTGCTGTTTTCTAGTTTAATCCTATCTCTCTATTATTCTCATTAATATAGCTTTTAATCCATTCAATTACATCTAAATTGACTTTTATTTCATCTCCAACAAGCTCTTTTATCTCAATGCTATCGTAAGTAAAACTTTTTTGATTAACTGAAGAACTATATTTAATCTCACAGTTTGTATCATTAATTGTTAATAGATATATTGCTTCCCCTAAATTTCCTATTGGTATACAATCAATATGACTTTTTTTCATTGTAACTGTTACTTGTGTATATTTTCCAAATTCACTTGTGATTTTTAAATTTCCATCTGCCTGCTTTGCAGTCAACTTAAAAAGTGAAAGTCCAAGCCCTACTTTTCTAGTAGTTCTTGATGTTGTAAACGGGCTAGTAATATCATTTAATCTTTCTTCTTCAATTCCAGTACCATTGTCTTTAATTTCTATTAACAAAATGTCAGAATTAGTATTATAATTCAAATTTATCTCTACAAGCGTTGCTTTTGCTTTAATTGAATTATAAACTATATCCATTATATGCATTGATAAATCATTCATTTTTAAACACCTCAAACACATTATCAATGGATAGTTGATCAATTTCAAAATAATTATCGCTATCATTTATTTGTGCAATATTATGTGCATCACTATTATAGATAACATTTTTATTTTTAAGAAATGGACAAACTTTCACTATTTTTTCTAAATTTTCACTATTTATTAGTTCAATTCCATCTATATCATCACTATTTTCCTGTTTAATGATATTTAATAAGCTCGTTGTAGGTTTATCTAAATGAGCTAATATTTTTATACAATGATAGCCTCTTAGAACTTCTAAAATTTCACTTAATGAAGTATCTAGATCATTCACCAAATAATATGGATATATTTTTGTTTCAATATCATATTCGTTCATTACAGTTTGTTCACCATAATATTCAATGTCATATTTTTCTTTTTTAATTATTGAGTTAAGATATTCTTGAAATTTGTTAATTTCTTCATATTTTTTAAAATATACAAGTAAGTGCCCTCCTTCTACTTGTAATTCACAACCATATATAATCAGCATATCAAAGCTGCTAGAAAGCATTTTAAATGCAGGACATTGCATTGTACTATTATGATCTGTTATCGCAATAACATTTAAATTAGTTAAAGTTGCCATATTTAAAATGTTGTTAGGAGTCATCAAATAATCACCACATGGACTTAAAATACTATGAATATGTAAATCATAATAAAACTTCATAATAAATCAAACTCCTTAAGTTTAACTATTACATCAGCAGTTGATAAATATGTAGTAAAAACAGTGATTTCTTCTGCTTCAGCACGTTTTAGGAACTGTTCATCTACATTATATCCATACGTAATAATAATTGCACTTAATTCGAGTAATGAAGCTACAGCAATGCTATTAAGATTATTTTGTATTGTAACCAAAATATTTCCTTCTATCCCCTTACCCATTACTAAACTAAGTAAATCACTAGAAATAACTCCAGTAATTTCCTTTTTAAAATTTGTATTTTTTAATTCAAAATTCTTATTTAGTAACAATGTCGTTTTCATTTAAATAAAACCTCACTATTAATGTAGTTCCATCAGGACTTGATTGTAAATCAAACTCATCAGCAACAGCTTTTATATTTGGTAACCCTAAACCAGCGCCAAACCCATTTTCTCTAGCAAATTCGCTAGCAGTGGAGTAACCTTCTACAAGTACCACATCTAAATCTTCTATGCCTGGGCCTTGATCAATAAATTGCAATTCTACCATATCTTTTTCAATTCTGGCATAAACATGTCCACCACAAGAATGAATAACAATATTTATTTCTGCCTCATAACATGCAATCGCAATTTCTCTTATTTTACTTTTTTTAATATTATAAGCCTTAAGCTTTTTCTTTACATCACTAGAAACTGCACCAGCAAATTCCATACAATTAGGCTCAACTTTATAATCACAGTAAAAACTCATTATGAAATTCCCTTTAAACCAGCACAAAATAGTTCGCCACATGCACGATACATCATATGTTCAGTTGTTAAAAGTGTTATATCACTTTCTTTTGCTAACTTAATCACTTTTTCTGTAGGGACTTTTCCTCTTACAAATAAAATAATATCAATATCCAGCATTTCTGCTGTTCTTATTGCTTGCATAGTTGCAAGTCCAGTAATCAATACACTACTCTCTTCAAAGTCAACTTCAAAAGTTTGTTTTCTAAGTGCCATTAATACATCACTCATCAAATCACAACTCAAACCAAACTCAACATCTCTTTCAAGTGAAAATTTGTCTGTTTTACAAATAATTTTAGCATCAGTTATATTTATAATTCTACTAAGTTTCATAATTCACTCTCCTTTAGTCTTTTTTTTATTATAACATGAAAACAAAATAAATAATAGTGAAAAATTTCACTATTGTTTTTATAAATAAATTTATTTTATAATCATATAAAAGTACTAAATTCTATCATATGGATTTAGTACTTTTATTTGTTTTAGTAACTGTAGTATAATTTTTATTTTTTGATACTATTTAATAACTTTTCAAAATCATTTCTAATATCAGTACGATTATCATACATAAATGTTAAATTAGGTACCTTTCTTATTTTCATTTTACTTGCTAGTTGCTTTTTAATAAATCCCTTTGCGTTATTTAGTGAATTTAAATCAGCTTGTTGCTTGCCTTCTCCTCCTAAACTTGTAAAAAGAATTTTTGCATTACTTAAATCTTTATTAACTGTTATATCAGTAATTGTTACAAGCATTAAATCACGATCTTTTACATCATTTCTAATAATATTTGTTATTACTTTTAACATCTCGCTCTCAAGCCTATCATGTCTTAAACTCATCTTAATGCACCTTTATTTGTCTCATTTCAAATGCTTCAATAACATCTCCAATTTTAATATCATTATAATTTTTAATTGTCATACCACATTCGTAACCATTTTTAACTTCTTTTACATCATCTTTGAAACGCTTAAGAGAAGAAAGTTCTCCTTCATATATAACAATTCCATCTCTTATTAACCTAATACTAGCATCACTCTTAACCATTCCATCTGTTACATAACAACCAGCAACTGTACCTATTTTACTTACTTTTATTGTCTCACGAACTTCAACTTGTCCAAGGACATGTTCTTCATATTCAGGGTCTAGTAACCCTTTCATTGCACTTTCAAGTTCTTCAACAACTTTATAAATGATATTATAATGTCTAATTTCAACACCATCTTCAGCTGCTTTTTGTTTAGCTGTAGCATTAGGGCGAACGTTAAATCCAATAATTATAGCTCCACTTGCTTCAGCTAATAATACATCACTTTCAGTTACAGCACCAACACTTGCTCTAACAACATTAATAACAACATCCCCAACTTCAAGTTTTTCAATACTATTCCTAACGGCTTCTACACTACCTTGCACATCAGCTTTTAATAGAATTGGTAATTCTTTTAATTGTTGTTCCTGAATTTTATCAAATAAAGTATCAAGTGTAACAGCTACACTACCAGCAGTATTTCTCTCTTTTAAAGCAACAGTTCTTTCATTTGATATTGCCTTTGCTTTTTTCTCACTTTCAAATGCCATGAATCTATCTCCAGCATATGGAGCTTCACTAACACCAGTAATTTCAACAGGAGTTGATGGTCCAGCATGAGTAAGTTCTACTCCATATGAATCATGCATGGTACGAACACGTCCATAACTAGCACCTACAACTATAGGATCACCGAGTCTTAGAGTACCATTTTGAACAAGAATTGTCGAAACTACTCCTTTTCCTTTATCAACTCTAGCTTCAATTACAGTTCCCATAGCATATCTAGATGGATTTGCCTTCAAGTCTTCCATTTCAGCTATTAATTTAATATTATCTAATAATTTATCAAGTCCTTCACCATTTTTAGCAGAGATTTCAACAAAAATAACATCTCCACCCCACTCTTCACACATTACTCCATGATTTGATAATTCTTGTTTTACACGATCTGGATTTGCAGTAGGTAAATCCATTTTATTTACGGCAATAATTAAAGGAACTTTACTAGCTTTTGCATGATCAATTGCTTCAATTGTTTGTGGTTTGACACCATCATCTGCTGCAACAACAATGATAACAATATCAGTTACACTAGCTCCTCTAGCTCGCATTTTGCTAAATGCTTCATGTCCAGGCGTATCTAAAAAAGTTAGCTTTTCATTTTTATGATCGATTTGATATGCCCCTATGTGTTGTGTTATACCACCAGCTTCACCATCTACAACATTTGTTGTACGTAGTGTATCAAGTAAAGTCGTTTTACCGTGATCAACATGTCCCATAATTGTAATAATTGGAGCTCTTGTCTCTAATTGTTTCTCATCATCATTAAACTCAATATCTTCAAAATCTGCTTCTGTCACATCTTTAATAGCAACAACCATTTTATCGTATTCAATAGCAACAGACTCTACTTGTTCAAATGTTAAAGTGTTATTTATAGTAGCCATAATTCCTTGCATCATTAAATGCTTAATTAATTCAGTAGCATTTACACTTAAGGCTTCAGAAAGATCAGCAACACTCATTCCTTCTTTGTAAGCTATTTCATCTTTTTCAAGTTTTACTTCCTCATTTTCAACAACATTAGCAACTAATTTTTCTTTGTTTTTATACATTTTCTTTCTGTCTTTTGAAGAAATTTTATCCTTTTTAGCCTTACTCTTTTTTACTTTTGATTCTTCTGCTTGAAAATATTTTTCCTCAAAAAATTCTACTTCTTCACTACCATCAGTTTCTTCAACTAATGTTTCTTCCTCAATAACACTATCTCCCGAATTTTCAATTAAACTTAAGTTATTATCAAGTAAGATAATATCATCTTCAGTTAACATATGTTCTTCATCTTCAAAGATTAAATCAAACTTCTTTCCTAAATCAATTAAATCTTTAATTGATTTATTTACGTCATTTGCATATTCTTTCAACGTCATCATATCAATCACTCCTTATCTTTTTTAAAATCATTTCCTTAAAACCTTTATCTTCAATTGCAACACAAACTCTAATATCTTTTCCTATTGAATTCCCTAAATCATATTTATCTACAGCTAACTGCACAAATTCTACATTATAAAACTTACATTTATTAATAATTTTATTGTAAGTATTTTTTTCACAGTCTGCTGAAATTAAAACCAAGTTAGCAACATTATGTTTTATTGAATCAATTACCATACTCTCTCCACTAACAATTCTATTAGCACGCTTACAAAGACCAATAGCATTCAAAACATCAGCACTATTCATTGCACATTCTTTCCAATTCTATATAAATTTCATCTAATTCATTGATTTTAAGAACCTTTTCTAGAATCTTTTTATTTTTAGATTTTTCAATATTTTCATGCGTAAGATAAATATATGCACCCCTACCATTCATCCTACCAGTAGTATCAATATTAACTTCCCCTTCTTTATTAATTACAATAC